>NZ_NUCO01000020.1:0-244370 GCF_002555445.1 Bacillus sp. AFS017336 | reverse complement strand
TACCTGCGGAGCCATTTTTATAGTTTGGCGGTGTAGCTCAGCTGGCTAGAGCGTACGGTTCATACCCGTGAGGTCGTGGGTTCGACTCCCTCCGCCGCTACCAATCTTTTATTATGGAGTAATACCCAAGTCCGGCTGAAGGGATCGGTCTTGAAAACCGACAGGGGTGTAACAGCCCGCGGGGGTTCGAATCCCTCTTACTCCTTAAACAGTGAAAAAGTCTTCAACGTTATCGTTGGAGACTTTTTTCGTTTTGATTATTAAATATTGCTATTAAACCTTGGTCTAATTTCTTTCAAAAGTAAATCTTTTTTATATTATTTTCCTTTTCTGAGCATTACTATTGAAATCTTTCAATATATTTGATAACTTTAAATGGAAATTCACTATTATCCTTGGGAGGAATTTAAAAATGTCAAAATTCGAATTACCACAATTACCTTATGCTTATGATGCATTAGAGCCACACTTTGATAAAGAAACAATGAACATTCACCACACTCGTCACCACAATACATATGTAACTAACTTAAACGCTGCTTTAGAAGGCAAAGAAGTAGCTGCTTCTTCAATTGAAGAATTAATTTCAAACTTAGATGCACTTCCAGAAGGTATCCGTACTGCTGTACGTAACAATGGTGGTGGACATGCTAACCACAGCTTATTCTGGACTTTATTAACTCCAGAAGGCACAGGCACTCCAGTTGGTGAAGTTGCAGAAGCAATTAACGCTAAATTTGGTAGCCTAGATGAGTTAAAAGCTGCATTTACACAAGCTGCATTAACTCGTTTCGGTTCTGGTTGGGCTTGGTTAGTAGTAAACAATGGTGAGTTAGAAGTAACTAGCACACCTAACCAAGATTCACCATTAATGGAAGGTAAAACTCCAATCCTAGGCTTAGATGTTTGGGAGCATGCTTACTACCTAGGCTACCAAAACAAACGCCCTGACTATGTTGGTGCATTCTGGAATGTAGTAAACTGGGAAAAAGTAGAAGAGTTATACCAAGCTGCTAAATAATTTATAAAACATGAAGGGGTCTTCCTAAAGTCAAGGTAATTGGCATAGGGGTGGCCCCTTTTTTATTTGTCTCAGTAATTTTTTTAAATTGCTTTTTGAACTAAAAAAACATAGGAAGTTTTTAGTTTTCCTATGTTTTCATTCAAATTATTTATCAGTTTGTTTTTGCATTTTTTTCAAATACTCCGCACGCATTTTTTCAAGTTGCTTCTTTTTATCAAATTTGGCAGGCGTCTGTTTTTCATGAAACTTTGCAACAGCTTGCTGACCTTTATAATCTAATTGATATTTTCCCACTTTGTTCACCTACTTTTCTTGTCTCTAAAGAGAATCTATTCAACAAATATAATACCTTATTTTACTTAAGTAAACCTTATTAGTTTATTAGTGTGCAGCTAACTTAGCGTTTATCAGTAAAAACATTAAAAAATTAGTAAAGTAATTCATCGCTCGTTCCCCATTTTTATTTGAGCTACAACCATACACTTTGGTTCCAGATTTCATTTTGCGGATTCAACGGTTTTATATGTAACTCAGTATCAATACCTTGCATGTATGATATCTATTTTTAAAAGGAATTGCCTAGAATCGTTAAATCTTCAGGATAGTCTCTTTTATATTTGTTAAATAAAAGGATAAATTTTCATTTACTCGGAAAACTAGTTCATGAGACAAAGGAGAGTTTTTATGAGTAGGTGGAAATTTTTATTAGGTGATGTCGATCTAAACAGAGACTTAGTTTTATTATTAAGTGTCGGTGGATTATTTACTTTGGCAACAGCTTTATCTAGTACATTTGTAAATGTTTATTTATGGAAGCAGTCAAATGATTATTTACCGATAGCTTCGTATCAATTTGCGATTGCATTTTTTCAAGCTCTGACTTTCGTGATTGCGGGTAGATTAGCTAAAACAGTTGACCGTGTTGTGATTCTTAGGATCGGTATTTCTTTTTTAGCGATCTTCTATATTGTTGTTTTAGTGTTTGAAACAAAGACATTGCTTGCAACGATATTAATCGGAGCAATATTAGGAGTTGGAAATGGTTGTTATTATTTGGCGTTTAATTTATTAACATTTGAAGTGACTGAGCCTGAGACTAGGCAATTTTTTAACGGTTTTTTAGGGCTTGTTAATTCATTTTCTGGAATGCTTGGGCCGTTTATTGCTGGAGCAATCATTTCTTCCATGATTGGAAATAAAGGTTATCACTTTGTATTTATGGCTGCAGTTTTATTATTTGTTTGTGCGGTTGTGTTAAGTTGTTTTTTAATTAAAAGAGAACTTGATAGTGAGTTCAACATTAAACGAGTCATCTTAGAAAGAAAATTAAATGAGAATTGGCGACAAGTTACTTATGCAAATTTCTTTCAAGGCAATCGTGAAGGAATCTTTATGTTTGTCATTTCAATCTATATTTTCTTATCAACTGGAAGTGAGTTTGCTTTAGGGAAATATGGATTAATAACATCATTAATCAGCTTTATTACTTATTACATTGTGACTAGAATCATAAAAGAAAATTTTAGAATGAAAGCAATATTTCTTGGAGGATTTTTATTATTTAGTGCGGTTTTTGTAATCGCTTTTAAAGTTAATTTTTCATTATTGATCATTTATGGTGCAATAATTTCTTTGGCGTATCCAATCATTTTAGTACCTTACTTATCTTTAACATATGATATAATAGGAAAATCGTATAAGGCCAGGGAATATCGAGTGGAATATATAGTGATACGTGAAGTTTATTTGAATAGTGGTAGAATGTTTTCAATTGCAGTATTCATTGTTTGTACTATATTGTTTCCAGCGAAACAAGTTATTCCATTGTTAATGTGTTTATTTGGTACAGGACACTTTATGGTCTATTTCGTAATGAGGAAATTAGAAATTAAACATGCTTAATACAAGATAGTTCACTAAATTGTCAAAAGTATTTCTGTAATTCTGTTTCCAATTCAATAAAATAATAATACGCGTAATGAAAGCAATGGTAGAAAAAAGAGGAGAAAAGATGAATAAACCTAAGAAATATAAAATTACATTACCCACACGACTGAATACTCTATTTTTCCTTGTATTTGTACTATTTTCCTTTTTAATTCTAAAATTAGGTGTTGTACAAATTGTAAAAGGTGAAGACTATAAATCAGAATTAGAGCGAACAGAAAATATGACCGTCGATCAAGCTGTACCAAGGGGGAAAATTCTAGATCGTAATGGTAAGGTTGTAGTAGATAATAAGCCTTTACGTACAATCACGTATACAAGGAAAAAAGGTACAACGTCTGGTGAACTATTACAAATGGCAACTAAGTTAAAAACTTTTATTAAGATGCCAACTAATAAAATAACTGAAAGAGATCGAAAGGATTTTTGGTTACTAAAAAATCCTGAAGATGCAAAAATGCTTGTATCGAAACAAGAAGATAAAGAATTAAAGGCTCAAAATAAAGATGATGATGCTGGATATAACAAAGCTTACTATAATTTACAACTTGATAAAATTACAGAAGCCGACATGAATTCGTTTAGTCCAAATGATTTGCAAATACTCGCAATTTACAAGCAAATGAGCGTTGGTTATGCATTAACTCCTCAAACAATTAAAAGTGAGGGAGTTACTGAAAAAGAATATGCGACTGTTAGTGAACATTTGGACGAGCTTCCTGGTGTAGATGTAACAACAAATTGGGAAAGAAAATACGTTTACGGTGATACGTTCCGCACAATTTTAGGTAATATTACTTCTGAAAAAGAGGGTTTACCTGCTCAGAATGTAGATTATTATTTAGCACGTGGCTATGATCGCAATGATCGTGTCGGAAAAAGTTATATCGAAAAGCAGTATGAAGATGTTTTACGCGGTACAAAAGGTAAAGCTCAAAATGTTATTGATTCAAAAGGAAATGTTGTTGATACGAAGGTGATTACTGAAGGGGAACCTGGTAGTGATTTAGTACTATCAATTGATATGGAGCTTCAACGTAAGGTTGATGAAATTGTAAAAACTAGACTTTTACAAGCAAAAGCAACTTCAAATGGTAAATATTTGGACCGAGCATTCGTTACAATGATTAATCCGAATACGGGTGAAATTCTAGCGATGTCAGGTAAACAAATTGTTAAAGATAAAAAGACAGGAAGAAATAAAGTTATAGACTATGCAACAGGCAATCTTACTTCATCTTACGAGATGGGTTCGACAGTTAAAGGTGCAACCCTTTTAACAGGTTTTCAAACAGGAGCGATTGTTCCTGGACAAAGACAATTCGATACACCGATTAAAATTGCAGGCACACCTATCAAATCATCTTATAGTAATATGGGATGGATTAATGATTTAGATGCGTTAAAAAGATCTTCAAACGTTTATATGTTCCGAACAGCAATGGCAATTGGTCATGCAAATTATGTTCCAAATAAACCTTTAGATATCGATGTTAAAGCGTTTGATACATTCCGTAATAGCTTCAGTCAGTTTGGACTTGGTGTTAAAACTGGAATTGATTTACCAAATGAGGCAATTGGATTTAAAGGTGTCGACAAAAACCCAGGTTTCCTTCTAGATATGGCGATTGGACAGTATGATACTTATACACCACTTCAATTAGCTCAGTATATATCGACAATCGCAAATGGAGGTTATAGAATTCAACCGCATGTTGCGAAAGAATTAAGACAACCTTCTATTGGTGAGGATACTGGAGTAATTAGATCAGAAGTAAAAACAAAAGTTTTAAATCGAATTGATATGAAGGATTCTTACATCAATCGAGTTAAACAAGGTTTTATCAAAGTATATAATGAACAAGGTGGTACTGCTCGTCCTTATTTCTTAGGCGTAGACTATAAAATAGCTGGTAAAACAGGTACTGCCCAGTCCTTCTATGATGGACCTGATCGTAAAAATTATAAAGAAGCACCAAGAACATATAATGAAACATTGACTGGCTATGCTCCATATGACAATCCTGAAATTGCATTTTCAGTTGTTGTTCCTTGGTTACAAACTGACCAAGCGCCTGTCAATAAATACATTGGCCGCGATATTATGGATGAGTACTTTAAATTGAAAAAAGAAAGACAATCAGTTTACAATGATGAACCAAAAGGCACAATTGACAATCAAGTTACTCAAAATAGTCAAGGTGACCAAAATAAGAATCAATAAAAGAGAAGGGGAATCCCTTCTCTTTTTTTTTATCTATTTAAAACAGCTTCTGAACTTATTTACATAATCTTTACATTCGGTTAAAACAGGTTTAATAGTTTAAGGATATGATTATTCATGTAATCAATTACCGAATTAAAAAGATTATAAATTTTAGCTATTGTTTAGTTAACATAAAACAACAATAGAATGCTTCCTTTAGGATGAGAGGGGATAGAAGTTATGACATTTACATTAGATAGAGAAAATAATATTAAAAGTGAAGATATTGAAGATACAAATACAAACACAAAAAAATCAATCGTTTATGATACTCAAAATTTAAATTTATGGTATGGACAAGATAAAGCGCTAAAAAACATCAATTTAAGCATATATGAAAATGAAGTTACAGCAATTATTGGTCCAAGTGGTTGCGGTAAATCGACCTACTTAAAAACTTTAAATCGTATGGTTGAGCTAGTGCCTACAGTTAGAACAGAAGGTAAAATTCTTTACCGTCAACAAGATATATTCGATAAAAACTATCCTGTACAAGAATTAAGAACTCATGTAGGGATGGTATTCCAAAAACCGAATGTATTTCCTAAGTCAATTTGGGAAAATGTTGCTTACGGTCCAAAAATTCATGGTATTAAAGATAAAGCCTCATTAAATGAAATTGTTGAAAAAAGTTTAAAAGGTGCTGCGATTTGGGATGAGGTTAAGGATCGTTTACATGAGAATGCACATGGCTTGTCAGGGGGACAACAACAACGTTTATGTATTGCACGCTGCCTTGCAATCGAGCCTGATGTTATTTTAATGGATGAGCCAACATCGGCATTAGATCCTATTTCAACTTTAAAAGTTGAAGAATTAATCAATGATTTGAAAAAAGATTTTAGTATTATTATCGTGACTCATAATATGCAACAAGCAGCACGTGTTTCTGATAAAACTGCTTTCTTCTTAAGCGGTGAGGTAGTTGAGTTCTCAAATACAAATAAACTATTCTCGACTCCTAAAGATAAACGCACAGAAGACTATATTACTGGACGATTCGGTTAATAGAAGGGGAAATGGTGGCAATAATATGAGAAATCAATTTGAAACAGAGTTAAAATCATTACAAGAAATGATCATCGAGCTAGCCGAGAAAACAAAAAAAGCTGTAGTTAAGAGTATGGATGCATTCCGAACTGAAAATATTGAATTAGCTTTAGAAGTCATTGATGAAGATGAGCGAATCAATAAATTGGAAAAAGAAGTTAATGAATTAATTTTAGTCATAATAACAAGACAACAGCCAGTTGCAGTAGATTTAAGAAGAAACTTAACAGCAATTAAGATTGCCCATGACCTTGAACGAGTTGCAGATTATGCAGTAAATATCGCAAAGTCGACAATTCGTATTCGTGGCCGTCAAGAAAACTTACCTATAGAAAATATCGAAAAGATGCATGAACTTGGTTTAGATATGTTAACAAAAGCTTCAGAAGCATACCGAACTGAAGATTTACAAGCTGCAAAAGAGATTGGTGAAATTGACGATCTAGTTGATGAGTTATATGGAACGACTGTACGAAATTTAATGTCAAGTATTGTTGAGTCGCCTGAGCATGTCGCAAATATTTTGCAAATGGCATTCATTTGTAGATATCTTGAAAGAATTGCAGATTATGCAACTAATATTGCAGAGAACATTTACTATTTAGTAAAAGGTAAGCATTATTTATTAAATCAATAAAATAATAAAAGGGTGTTCAGTTCATATTTTACTGGACGCCCTTTTGTCATATTTATGTAATATTAAGCATACTTCTTTAACTAGTATAACATTTTGGGGTGGTAACAAATGAAGGTTGTTATTTTAGCTGGAGGATACGGTCAAAGGCTTTTACCAATTACTAACAACATTCCTAAACCACTATTACCAATCGCAAATAGAGCGGCAATTGAGCATTTATTATTACATCTAACAAGATTGGGGTTTAATGAGTTTATAATTCAGCTTCATTATATGTCCCAAGCCATAATTGAAACAATTAACGCGATGAAATTAAAAAATGTTTCAATTGATTATATTATAGAAGAAAAAAGCTTAGGCTCAGCTGGTTGTTTGCGATTATCTAAGCATTTTCTCAATGAGCCCTTTCTATTAGTGAATGGTGATATTTTATTTGATGGAGAAATTAGAGACTCATTAAAGAATCATTTAGAAAATAAGAGTAAATTTTCTATGTTTGTAAAACAAGTTGAAAATTGTGGATCTTATGGAAATGTAAAAGTGAAAAATGGACAAATAATCGATTTTATTGAGAAGCCTAATGAGGGTAGTGAAATTAGTAAACTAGTAAATACCGGGATTTATATTATGAGTCCGGAATTATTATTTCAAATTCCAGAAAATCGATATTTTGACATTAGTAATGACTTAATCCCTTTGATGTTAAAAAATAATATTAGTATGAATGCTTATCATTTAGAAGGTTACTGGATTGATTATGGGACTCCTAGACGCTTTGCAAAGCTAAATGTAGATTGGATTGAAGAAAAATTAAACTTGCCTATTCCGGCCGTTCAAATATTACCACGAATTTTTTTAGGTGAGCATGTAACGATTAATAATAATGTAAAGATTGTTTCTCCAGTAATTATTGGCAATGATGTTACAATCGAAGAAAACTGTGTAATTGGTCCGTACGTATCAATTAGCTCAAATATTAGAATCGATCAGGGGAGCGTTTTACAGCATCAAGCAGTCTTTCAAAAATATACTCTGAATTATGAAAATAAATTTGTACATAATTCAATAAAAAAAAAATCAAAAGAAATGCAATGAATCAATAAAAAGTATGGAAATTATCTTGAAAGAATGTTATTATATACAAGTCTGATTATGTCACTATGTCAGGAGGGAAAATAAAATGCGCGTAAATATTACTTTAGCATGTACAGAATGCGGAGATCGTAACTACATCACTACTAAAAATAAACGTAATAACCCAGACCGTCTTGAGCTTAAAAAATATTGCCCAAGACTTAAAAAAGTTACAGTTCATCGCGAAACAAAATAAACAGTAGGAATTTTCCTACTGTTTTTTTTTATATAAAAATTTATAATCTAATTAGAAACGTCATTTTAATATTTAATCCTATTGATAGAAACTTTAATCCTGACCTTAGGAGGCCATAATGGAAAAAAAAGACATTAGAAATAATATGATGAAAAATTTGAAAAATATTTCAGTATTAGACAGAGAGAAAAAGTCGAAGCAAATAATAGAAACATTATTTAGTACAAAACAATTAAAGGATGCAAACATAATTGCAACAACGATGCCGATGGAGCACGAGATAAATACTAAGTATTTAATAGCTACTTGTTGGAATGAGAATAAATCGGTTGTTGTACCGAAATGTAATCACAAAACAAGAGAAATGGATTTTTATAAAATCAGTTCGTTTGAAGATTTAAAAGAAGGCTATTTTGGTATACAGGAGCCGATTGAAGAAAATTGCGAGAAAATAGAAAAGGAACAGATTGATTTAGTAATTGTTCCTGGAGTAGCATACACATTAAAAGGAGAACGATTAGGCTATGGCGGCGGTTATTACGATCGCTACTTAGAAGACTATAATAAGCCTCTTTTAGCTTTAGCGTATGATATTCAAATCGTTAATGAGCTACCAACAGAAAAACATGACATTAAAATACCTTTCATCATAACAGAATCAGAAATAATACAAGCTTTCCAATAAGTGCATAAAGCGACACCTTTTGTTTAAAATAAATGATGAATTAAACCGCTATTCCTTAAAGAAAATTTGTTTTTAATGTTTATTGTAACAAATTTGTAAAATGTTTCACAAACTTTAAGCGGATATACATATATAATATAAAAGTCCCAATCACTTACACTTTTATAACACTAATGAGGTGGATTTAATGTTACAAAAAGAAATTAATCGAGTCGCACTTATTGGTACAGGCGCAGTTGGAGCGAGTTATGCTTTTGGAATGTTAAACAAAGGTATTGCCGAAGAATTAGTTATGATCGACTTAAACAAAGATAAAGCAGAAGGAGACGCGATGGATTTAAGTCATTGTTTACCTTTTGTCAGTTCTAGAACAAAAATCTGGGCTGGAGATTATAGTGATTGTAAAGATGCTGGCTTAGTCGTTATTACAGCTGGAGCTGCACAAAAGCCTGGAGAAACACGACTAGATTTAGTGGTGAAAAATTGCTCGATTTTTAAAGGTATCGTTGGAGAGATTATGGCTTCTGGTTTTGACGGTATCTTTTTAATCGCTACGAATCCAGTTGATATATTAACTTATGCAACCTGGAAATACTCGGGATTACCGAAAGAAAGAGTAATCGGATCAGGTACTAGTTTAGATACTGCACGTTTTAGATATATGCTAGGAGATTATTTTAATGTTGATTCAAGAAATATCCATGGATATATAATAGGTGAACACGGGGATAGTGAACTTCCTGTTTGGTCACAAACAACTGTTGGTACTTCACCAGTGCACCATGTTTTAAAGAAAAATCCGAAATATAGTCAAAGAGAGCTTGATGAAATCTTTTTAAATACACGTGATGCTGCATATCATATTATTAAGAAGAAAGGTGCAACATACTACGGTATTGGAATGGGATTAGTTAGGTTAACTAAAGCAATACTTGAAAATGAAAATAGTATTATTACTGTTTCAGCATATTTAGAAGGTCAATATGGAGAAAATGATATTTATATCGGTGTTCCAGCGGTTTTAAATAGAGGCGGAATTCGTGAAATCGTCGAATTAGATTTAAATGAATTAGAACAACGACAATTTAAAAATTCAGTTGAGACATTAAGAAAAACGATGGAACCTATTTTGTAAGCAGTACGAAAAAACCTCTTTCAATTGAAAGAGGTCTTTTTATAGAAAAAGAAGAATAATTTCATTAACGTGTAATTTGAAAGAGATTCTATCTTCTAATATTGTTAAGTTAACGATAACTGTTCAGAGGGAGGCTGTTTTGAAAAAAATAAATCGAAAGTTCGTCTTGTTATTAATGGTATTAATCACAATTGTTGGACTAGCTCTTTTTATTAGGAACCAAAATAGTGTAAACAATGAACCTCAAACAAATGAAGCAAAACGTTCACTGGTGTTCCCAAATTATAATCATACAGCTATAGAAGCTGAGAATGGCTTATTAGAGGTCACAAATCCTAAATCAGATTTAGTATTAGTGAATAAAGAAAGAAAGCTTCCAGATGGATATGGACCGCCTGATTTAATTTATCCCATTGTTCCGTTACATGGTGTTAGTAAAGATAAAACTTTAATGAGAAAAGAAGCAGGCCATGCATTAGAAAAATTATTTGAAAAAGCTGAATCAGATGGTATTGAACTGACACCAGTTTCCGCATACCGTTCTTTTGAAAGACAAAAAAGCTTATATAATTATTATGTACAAATTCATGGAGAAGATTGGACACAATCCTTTAGTGCTGTTCCCGGTACAAGTGAACATCAAACTGGATTAGCAATTGATGTATCGTCGCCAAACTTTGGAAATAAGCTAGAGCAGGGATTTGGAAAAACAAAGGAAGGGATATGGTTGGCAAAGCATGCACATGAATGTGGGTTTGTCATTCGTTATCCAGAAGATAAGGTTGAAATGACAGGATATGACTATGAACCATGGCATATAAGATATGTAGGAATCAAATACGCAACCTATCTTTATAAAAATAATTTAGTTTTAGAAGAAGTCATGAAACCAAATCATTAAATACTTAAATAATATATGATTGTTTGGTATTTCACATTGACGAGTAACTGTTTCCAACTTATACTAATTACATATTTAGAAAGATTAAATAGTAGGAGTTAAAAATGAAATCCGTATATGATATTCAACAATTTCTAAAGAATTATGGCACCTTTATATATACAGGTGATCGATTAGCAGACTTGATGTTAATGCAAGATGAGCTTAAAGAGTTATTTTTGGCAAATATTTTAGATATAAAAGATTTACAAGTGGCAACGTTGATCTTAAAAAAAGAGATGGATGTAATTAAAAATAAGACGGTTTGAAGAAAATCGTTTTTTTTTAGGATCGAATTGCAAGCGATTTCACAACGGAGGGAGAAGGCAAAATGGATAAAATGATTGTAGGCGTAGATTTAGGTGGGACAAGTATTAAATTGGCATTATTAACAGATAACGGGGAATTCATAGATAAATGGGAAGTGCCAACTGATAAATCAGATAGTGGTAAGCATATTCCAAAAACAATAACGATCGCGATTGAAGAAAAGCTAAACCAAATGAATAAAACAAAAGAAGATATAGCTGGAATCGGTATTGGTGCACCAGGTTCAGTTCGCCTTGAAGATGGATTAATATTTGCAGCAGTAAATTTAGGGTGGGTTAATTTTCCTTTAAAAGAAATTTTAGAAAAGGAATCTGGTATTCCCGTAATTGTTGATAATGATGCAAATATAGCTGCAGTAGGGGAAATGTGGAAGGGTGCTGGAAACGGTGCTAAAGACGTTGTAATGGTGACGTTAGGAACAGGTGTCGGCGGTGGCGTAATTGTAAATGGAGATGTAGCACACGGAATTAGTGGATCTGCAGGTGAAATTGGTCATATAACTGTTCAACTTGAAAATGGAGTACTTTGCAATTGTGGTAAAAGGGGTTGTTTAGAAACAATTTCTTCAGCTACTGGTATTGCAAGAATCGCAAACGAAAAATTACAAAATACGACAAAAGAGACGGTTTTAAAGGAAATTGCAAATGGGTCCCAAATTACAACTAAGGATGTATTTGAAGCTTATTCAAAAGGTGATGAGGTCGCAGAAGAAATTGTTAATCATGTAATGCGATATCTTGCTCTAGTCTTAGCTGGAGTAGGGAATACATTAAATCCAGAAAATATTATTATTGGCGGCGGAGTGTCAAATGCAGGAGAATTGTTATTGAAACCATTAAAAAGATATTTTGACGAATTTGCATTTACGACAGTTCGTGATTCGACAAAACTTTCAATTGCTAAATTAGGTAACGATGCAGGAGCAATTGGTGCAGCATATTTAGTGAAAAAGTTTATTACTAATGAAATTTAACTTAAATTTAAGGTGCTTCTAATTGAAGTACCTTATTATGTTTATTGTATTGAATTGAAAAAAAAATTAGTTATTTGACGACTGAACCAGTTTATGATAAATTGAATGACGTTAGAAAAAAACCTAAAGGTTACGTCAAATGATTTCTTACAATAATTCATACGATAAATACAATTAGTAGCTAATGATTGTATGAATCATTTAAAAATTCTTGGTAATAAATACCAATTAAATAGATATGTGAAACGCCAAACATTGTTTATAATAGATTAATAGTCTTTACAAGAGGAGGAACAGAATATGTGGAAAAAGTTTATCAAAAACTTTGGTTTCCCGTTACTTGCTGTATTCCTTTTATGGATTAAAGCAACTTTACTAAGCCAATTTTATTTTGATTTAGAAATTGAAAATTCAATGCAAGAATTTATCTTGATAATTGCACCTATATCTTCATTATTAATTTTTATCGGTATAAGTCTTTTTGCAAAAGGTCCAAAGAGAAATAGAGCAGTTATATGGATTAGTGCAATTATGTCATTCATTTTAATTGGTGACACAGCGTATTATTCGTTTTTCGATGATTTCGTTACAATCCCAGTTTTATTTATGACGCGCAACTTCGGTGATTTAGGGTCAAGTGTTAAAGCAATGATTAGTTATAAAACATTCTTTGCTTTTTCTGATATTTATATTCTAATTATCGCTAATCTTATTTGGGGTAAAAAATTCTTTACTACAGGTAACATTAAAGCTAAAGCAAGAACTGCTTATTTCTTAGGCGCTGTAGCTATTTTCTTAGTAAACCTTGGACTTGCTGAAACTGAGCGTCCTCAATTATTAACACGTTCTTTCGATAGAGAATACATTGTTAAATTCTTAGGTTTATACAACTATCATTTATATGATATGGTTATTCAATCAAAAACAACTGCTCAAAAAGCAATGGCTGATGATAGTCAATTAGCTGGTATTGAAAACTTTATTCGTGCGAACGATACAGGTGTAAATGCACAACTACACGGTAAGTATAAAGGTAAAAACGTTGTTGTAGTTTCATTAGAATCATTACAAAATTTCGTAATTGGACGAAAAGTTGATGGTAAAGAAATTACACCATTCTTAAATAAATTTACAAAAGAAAGTTATTACTTTGATAATTTCTACCACCAAACTGGACAAGGTAAAACTTCTGATGCTGAATTCTTAGTTGATAATAGTTTATTCCCATTGGATCGCGGAGCTGTATACTTTACTAACAGTAGTAATACGTTTACTGCTACTCCTGCTATTCTTAAAAAGGATCAAGGCTATTATACTTCAGTAATGCATTCAAATAATAAATCGTTCTGGAACCGAGATATGATGTATCCAAGTCTAGGCTACGATCGTTATTATAATGAAGCTGACTTTAAAGTATCTGCAGCTACTTCAATTGGCTGGGGTCTGAAAGATAAATATTTTGTTGAGCAATCTGTAGAAAAAATGGCTGCTGAACCTAAACCGTTCTACAACCGTATGATTACATTAACAAATCACTATCCGTTTGAGTTAGATGATAAAGATTTAATGATTCCTCGTTTAAAAACAGGAGACCAAACTGTTGATAATTATGTTACAACAGTTCGTTATTTAGATGAATCGATCAAACGTTTCATTGAAGAAATGAAAGCAAAAGGTTTATATGATAATACGATTATTGTTATGTATGGTGACCACTATGGTATTTCTGAAAACCATAATCGTGCAATGAGTGAAGTTTTAGGACAAGACATCACTCCTGCTGAACATGTTAAATTACAACAAGTACCTTTCTTTATCCACTTACCTGGACAAACTAAAGGTAAAACAATGCATGAAGTGGCAGGTCAAATTGACATTAAGCCTACAATCTTAAACTTATTAGGTGAAGATCCAAATAAAACATCTATCAACTTTGGTAATGATTTATTCTCTCCAAAACACAAAGATTTCGTAGTCTTCCGTGATGGTACAATTGTTACTGATAAGTATATTTATACTGGTGAGAAGATGTATGATCCAAAAACTGGTGAAGAATTAAAAGGTCAAAAACCACCTAAAGAAGATTTAGCAAAAGCAAATAAATCACTTGAGTACTCAAACTCAATCATTTATAAAGATTTACTACGTTTCTACCAAATCAAATATGATAAAGGTGAAACAAAGTTTGAATAACGACAAAAAGCACTTCCTTTAAGGGAGTGCTTTTCTTTATTTTTACTTCATACAATTAATTAGATAAATTTATATGAGGTTAGATAAATTTATATGAGGTGAAAATATTGAATAATAGTAATCGACCCTTTGTCTTCTATCCAAGAAGATATGATTTTAATGAACTAACTAATGATATCAGTTTACTAGTTGAAAAATTTCCTTTTCTTCGTGTGAATACAATCGGTTATAGTGTTTTGAACAAACCTATATACGAAATTGAGATTGGCAATGGTCCGAGAAAGATTCATTGGAATGGTTCATTTCATGCAAATGAATGGATTACAACCTGTGTCATAATGAAGATGGTTGTTTGGTTATGTAACACGTTAGCAATGGAGGATTTACCCTTCCATCAAGAGCTATTGTCCTTATTTAATCAAAATACATTATCGGTTGTACCAATGGTTAATCCTGATGGAGTAAATTTAGTTTTAAATGAAGTTGTTGATTATAAAGAATTTATGGATTTTGTTAATCTAATAAACAATGGAAATGATGGTTTTACTGGGTGGAAAGCGAATATAAGAGGTGTTGATTTAAATAATCAATTTCCGGCAAATTGGGAGATTGAAAAAGAAAGAAAGAAGCAAAAAACATACGCTCCAAGAGATTATCCAGGAGATGCGCCATTAACTGAACCAGAAGCAATTGCAATGAGCAATTTGGCGATTGAAAAGCAGTTTGATCTATTATTAGCACTCCATACACAAGGTAAGGAATTCTATTGGGGCTATGGTCAGCTTGAGCCGGCAATTTCGGAAGTTTATGCTAATTATTTTGCTAGTGTGAGTCCATATAAGGCGGTAAAAACGATTGATAGCCACGCAGGCTATAAAGATTGGTATATACAAGAATTTAGGAAACCTGGATTTACATTGGAATTAGGTAAAGGAATTAACCCATTGCCACTTTCTATGTTTGAAACCATTTTTTCAGAAACGTTTCCAATCCTATTAGGATCATTATTTAATTTAGAAAATTACCCCAACCAAACTTTAAAATAAAAAAGCTGACAATTTAATGTCAGCTTTTTTATTTTAAGTAACATGTTTCTATGTAGAAATTAGTACGCTACATAAAGAATAAATATTATAAGTGCGCTGGTGGATATCCGTTATGTAAAATTGTCATAATGGCAAACCAACCGAATAAAACTAATGTAGCTCCAGACCAAAAAATGGCTAAAAAGTTCTTCTTTTTTATTGATCCTAAAAAAGCTGGAACACTTAGAATAGCTACTAGTATAAAAATGATAACTGTACCCATTGTAAACCCCCTATAAATTTCTTCAAGCAACCCCTGTTTGCTATCACATCATTATTATTGTAAAACTTTTATGAACAATTGTCTATTTGAAATTAAGTGCTAAAACAAAATTATGATATAGTATTATATAGATTAAATAAAGAAAGCAGGGTATGAATATGAATGTTTTTCAATTACCGTTAGGTCCTTTACAAACTAATTGCTATATCATAAGTAATGATCTGAAAGAAGCAGTAATCTTTGATCCAGGCGAAGATGCTGATGTAATCTTTAATAAAATTGAAGAAAATGGATTAAAACCATTAGCAATTCTTTTAACGCATGCTCATTTTGACCATATTGGGGCTGTTGACGATGTGCGTGATGAGTATAATATACCCGTTTACATCCATAAATATGAAGCAGATTGGTTAACTGACGGTCAAAAAAATGGTTCTGAATTATTTATGAGAAATCAATCCATTTTTGCTAGGGAGGCAGATCACCTAATTGAAAAAGAAGGTAAAATGGAAATCGGTCATTTCTTATTTTCAATTTTTGAAACCCCAGGCCATTCACCAGGAAGTGTTTCATTTTATTGTAAAGAAATCAAAACAGTCTTTTCTGGAGATGCATTATTTGAAGGTAGTATTGGCCGTACAGATTTACCAGGTGGAGATCACGACCAACTTATTAGAAGTATAAAAGGTAAGCTTCTTTCATTACCTGATGATGTAGTCGTATGCAGTGGTCATGGTGATACAACAACAATTGGTGACGAGAAAAGGTATAATCCATTTCTTTAAGGTGAAATGATGAAAAACTTAATTTTTAACGCAATAAATAATAGTGAAGATCATTTTATTACATACGAACAATTTATTTCATTAGTACTTTATGATCCTGAAAAAGGTTATTATCAAATGGCTAATGAAAAAATTGGTCGAAAAGGTGATTTTTATACTTCAAGCTCAGTTGGTTTAATATATGGAGAAGTAATTGCAGCTACCTTTTGTCGATTTGTTAAGACTAATCTAATTGAACCTTTTTTTGTTGAAGTTGGCGGTGGAAACGGTAGATTTGCCTCATCCTTTCTGACGTATTGTGAAGAACTGGAGCCAGAAATATATAATCGATTAACTTACTATATAATTGATGCAAGTAAATATCATCGAAAATTACAACAAGAACTATTAGAAAACCATTTGAGTTGTAACTATTTCTCAAATATAGAAGAGATTGAACAAATCAATAACGGGATGATATTCTCAAACGAATTGTTTGACGCTTTACCAGTACGAGTAGTGGAATTCAATCATAACGAGTGGCAAGAGGTTGTAGTTACTCTTGATGAGCAAAATAATCTAAAAGAAAATCTTGTTAATATTAAAGATCCAATAATAAGCGATTTTCTAATAAGAAATCATTTTGATGGTAAAAATGGTCAAAGAGTTGAAATTCCGGTTGGAATGGAAAAATTATATGACCTTTTACAATCAAAACTTAATTATGGAATCATATTAACTGTTGATTATGGATTTACTAGAGAAGAATGGGATGCACCCCATCGAATCAAAGGAAGTTTGCGTGGTTATTCAAAACATGAAATGAAAACAAATTTATTTGAGAACTTAGGTACAATGGACATAACTACACATATACACTGGGATGAACTAAAGAATTTTGGAACGCTTAATAATATTGAAAATCTATACTTTTCTAGTCAAAGAGAGGCTTTATTAGATTTTGGAGTCTTAAATTGGCTCATTCCTCATGCTCAATCAAATCCATTTTCGAGTGAGTATAAACAAAATAGGGCAGTCCAATCACTGATTATGCCTGGTGGGATAAGCGATTCGTTTCAAGTCCTATTACAAACAAAGGGAATGTCAAAAATTGATCAAACTAAGTTGAATGAGTTAATTTCATTAAATGAATATAAATAAAAAAACCAGTCATATGACTGGTTTTCTTATTATTCACTAAAGCTAGGTACTAATAAGAAAGTACTATAATATGTAAATCCAATAAAGAACACAGTTAAGTATGCGCCAAAGATATAGATGTACATACGCTCAGAAAGCTTCAGAGAGCCTAATACAAAGAAAAATGCTGTTTGACATGCGAAAATAAGTGCTGCTGCTGACATATGTCCAACAAAAAACATTACTGTAAATATTGCTGTCCAAAATCCTAGAACGCGGAACATGCGATCCATTCTAAATCCCCCCATAAAAAATTTCTACCCATTCATTATTATAAAATAAGAAAGTTACAATTGTAAACAATGTATTAATACAATTCTAAATTGATACAAAGATAATGAATGTAGCTTATCCATTATTATTTTTCTTAATTTGATATTTTCTATACATTGCTTTAAAAATCACCATATTATTTTTCAATTTATTTTTGAATTTCAAGTCCATTATTTCGATAAAGTAACCTTTTGTTTGTATGGAAATATTGATGAAAACTAAGATTTTTAAACAAATATATAATTTTCATGATTTGATAGTCGATTGAAACGAAACTACAATCTCAGACGAATCATTAGTTATTCGAATTCACCCTCAAAAAAAACTTCTCCAATAGAAAGTCTATCCTAATTTCCATATACAATTCGTAAGCTTTTTTCTTTATTAAATCATACACTTGGATTAATGTTGTTTACAGGTCCTACAGATTGTGGAAAATACAAAAAATTTAAGGCATATAAATTTAGGAATAGTTTAACTATTAGTTATTTATACATGATATTATGAAAATGAAAGGTGGTGATATTGTGGTATGGTTTATTGTAATTGTAATTGTAATTATTGGTATAATACTTAAAATGAATAGCACTTCTAGCCGTAAGGAAGAAAAACATACTCCTGAAGAAATTATAGAAATTGCAGAATTCGAACTGAAATTCAGGTCAGAATTTGCAAAAAATAAAATGTTACTAAAGAGTGGTAAGATATCAGATAGACAATCAATGAAATGGTCAAAAAATTTATTGGAAGAACACAATGAAATCCAAAAAAAATACAATATAACAGAAGAAGAAATGTCTGAATACTATGAACTTGTATATTCTAAATCAAGCGTTTATCGTAATTAAAATTATTTCAAATCCTTAGTAAAACTAGGGATTTTTTATATTCCCTTAGTTATGGACAAACTGGTTGCGCTAAAACTACTACATTGTATTCTTTATTACAGTCAGCTAAAAAAGACATTGCAAGAAATATTATAACTTTAGAACACCCGATTGAAAGAAAGTCAGATGAATACTCTCAAGTACAAGTTAATGAGAAGGCCGGGCTAACTTATGCAACAGGTTTAAAAGCTATTCTTCAATCAGACCTGATATCGTAATGATAGGAGAAATAGATTTAATTAGTTTTTTTAAAAACTATCGTCTCAAAATTTATGTAGGACTACATCAATTTATTTTTGAATTTCAAGTCCATTATTTCGATAAAGTAACCTATAGTTTGTATGAAAATTTTGATGAAAACTAAGTTTTATAAACAAATACATAATTTTCATGATTTGATAGTCGATTGAAACGAAACTATAATTGCTACAAATGAGAAAGGGGGAAGAAATGTGGTATCGGTTGAAAATATGGTCGAAGAACTTTTAAAAAAAGCTTGTCATTTTGGTGCCTCGGATATTCATTTATTACCAAAACAAGATCACGTAGAAATTTATTTTCGTGTTGATGGCGATTTGAAAATCATTCAGCGAATTAATAAGGAGAAATCTAAGAGGATGATTACGCATTTAAAATTTTTAGGAAGTATGGATATAGGCGAAATAAGAAGGCCACAAACTGGAATATTAGTCGTTAATATAAACGACATATTATTATCGCTCCGATTGGCAACATTACCTACGATCTCGGACGAATCATTAGTTATTCGAATTCACCCACAACAAAAAATTTCTCCAATAGAAAGTCTATCCTTATTTCCATCTACAACTCGTAAGCTTTTGTCTTTATTACATCATTCACATGGATTAATGATGTTTACAGGTCCTACTGGTTGCGGTAAAACTACTACATTGTATTCTCTATTACAGTCAGCTAAAAAAGATATTGCAAGAAATATTATAACTTTAGAAGACCCAATTGAAAGGAAGTCAGATGAATACTCTCAGGTACAAGTTAATGAGAAAGCCGGGCTAACTTATGCAACAGGTTTAAAAGCTATTCTTCGATCAGATCCTGATATCGTAATGGTAGGAGAAATCCGAGATGAGGAGACAGCGAAAATCGCTGTTAGAGCTGCTTTAACAGGTCATTTAGTATTAACTACAATTCATTCTAACAATACTAAGGGTGCGATTTATAGAATGCTGGAGCTTGGGATTCCTAAAGAAGAATTATTCCAAGCGATCGTAGCAATCGTTTCACAGAGATTAGTTCAAGTAAAATGTCGTTTTTGTGAAGGTGAGTGTGAGCCGAATTGTTTCGTTCATCGAACAAACCGGAGATTAGGGGTATATGAACTACTGTATGGAAATGCATTAAATTCGGTCATAAAACAAATTAAAGGAAGCGATAAACAAATTCAATTCAACACTTTAAATGATCAACTCATTAAAGGATATGCTTTAGGATTTATTGATTATAAATCTTTAGACAAAAGTATGCTATATGGTTAAAAAGTTTATTAAAAGAAGGCTATCGTATAGTGAACAGGCTCGGCTTTTAAAAATACTAAGTGAACTTTTAGAAAAAGGATATCCCTTAATACAAGCGATTGAATTTCTAACGATACAATTCCAAGACGATGTTAAAGGATTAATTGAAAAAGCTAAAATATCATTGTTAGAAGGGCATTCATTTATTGAATTTGCTAAATTATTAAGGCTTCATCCAGACGTTCTTGTTTACTTGTATTATGCTAAAAAGCATGGCGATTTATCTTTTGCATTAAGTGAAGGTAGCTTTATGCTAACTAAAAAAATTCAACATAGAGCCTATTTAAGAAAAATCATGGGCTATCCTATTTTTCTAATTTCAATTCTTTTATTCATTTTATTTTTGTTTAAAAGTTTAATTATTCCTCAATATGAAATGCTTTTTTCTACGTTTCAATCCAACCAGCATTCGTTTATTTTCATCTACTTAAAATTTATAAAAAACTTACCTTCAATTATGTTTTTCTCACTGATCATACTTGGTTGCATTGTTTTTGTTTATTTAATTACGATAAAAAAATTAAATCCGATCGAGCGAATGAATAAATTTGTTCTCATCCCATTCGTTAGAAAATATTTAATCGCGATCAATACTTATGAATTTTCAATGCAATTAAGTATTTTACTACATGCTGGATTTCCAATTAGTGATGCATTAAAAACGATGCAGAATAATGAAAGTAGAACATTTTTAAAAGAAAAAGCGGTTGTTCTATATAATCAAATTCGCAATGGAATCTCTATGCAAGAAGCTTTAAGAAATGAACGTACATTTCATAGAGATTTATTATTTGTGATTGAACATGGCATGAACAATAGTACACTGGGAAAAGAACTTGCTGATTACGCTGATTATTTAAAAGATAGCATCGAAGAATATTTTCATCGATCAATAAAAATCATTCAACCAATTATTTTAATTCTTATCTCATCAAGTATTCTTTCTCTGTACGTAGCCATTTTATTTCCAATGTTTCAATTAATGAACAATATTTAGGAGGATTATGTTGTGAATGAGCGTGTGTTTACTTTAAAGAAAGTTCGTAAATATGCTCGTTTAGGGACTGACAAACTAAATGAGCAAAATGCATTCACCCTTATCGAAATGCTAATTGTTTTAACAATCATTTCCCTTTTATTATTACTTGTAATTCCAAATTTAGGAAAGCAACAAGAGTCAATCCAATCGAAAGGCTGTTTGGCACTACAAAAAATGGTTCAATCGAGCGTTGAGGCGTATAGGTTAGACAATGAACAATTACCAGAAAGTTTATCAAGTTTGAAGGAACAGGGCTATATAACAACTTATAAATGCAAAAATAAGGTTGAATTATCGTATGACAAATCGACTGGCACAGTATCGATGCCTTAAAAAAAGATTGGGGAATTCTCCTGGTTTTACGTTTATTGAATTGTTATTAGTCCTAACATTAATGATGATGTTATTAATTTTACCGATTTCTCAAGTTAGAAAAGTTGAAGATGAACAAAAACTAAGTTTATTTATACAAATGCTTCAGAATGATATTTTTCTTGCTCAAAGAAACGCAATATTAAAACAAATTCCAACTAGAATAATTTTTTATCAAAATAAATATGAGTTGGAGGATAATTTACTAAATCCACCAGTAGTAATTCGAAACTTTGACGAATTGATTAAGATTACCTATCTTACTTTAAAACCTCCATTACGATTCAACTCTGACGGTAATATTTCCAACTTTGGCACGATTTCAATTAAGTATAAAAAAATAGAATACATTGTTACTTTTTATTTGGGAAGTGGTCGATTTAAGTATGATAAAAAGTGAAAAGGGATTTACATTCATTGAGGCAATCATCTCATTAAACTTGCTAATTATTTTTTGTTTTATGATCGTTCCTTCAATGTCATTATTTTTACAAAAAAAAGATCAATTAACTATTAGAAATAGCGCAGATGATTTATTAACGGATATGGTGCATCTTTATTTTGTTAATAAAGAAGATTTTATAGAAGGTTTATATAAGAAGAATGGTAAAGATTTTTTTATAAAATTAAAGTCTAGAAATCATTCGCACTCGATTTGTGTTTCATGGGTCGATCGTGATAAGGAATGTGAAATATGTGAAAAAATTATTGGATGAAAAAGGGTTTACTTTAATCGAAACACTTTTTTCACTTGTTTTATTTTTAATGATTATCGCTATAACTACTTCAAGTTTAAAAAGCTTCGTTAAACGAAATTATCGCTATGAATCAGTTAATAAATTGGAATTAGATAATTTTATTAAAGAAGTTCAGAAAGAAGCAAATATAAGTAGCAGTTATAAAGTTTATTCAGATATGCTTTTATTTGAAGATTACGCTCATGTTCCAATTACTTATCGTAAGTATGCAACGATCATTCGGAGGCAAAAGCTTGGAACAGGACATGAAATAGTCCTTCAAAATATAAGAGACATTGAATATAGTCAAAATTACCAAAGTCAAATTTTAGTAAAAGTGGTTGATCTAAATGGTGGTATTTATGAAAAAACGATTCGAGTATTTACTAATTAAATTTAAGTGGCTTGATGAAAGCGGAATTTATTTACCTTATACAATATTTATGATAAATCTTTTATTAGTTTTTTTTCTAATTCAAGTTGATATCTTTCAATCAATTCACACTTTTTATAGCTATACAATTAGTCAAAATAATCTAGAGCGAGCACATATACAAGCAATTTACGAATTAAAAAGTGGAGAAATACCCTTTCAATCAAATACAATAAAGTATTATAATAATACAAAAATTGTCTGGAATTTCTCTTTAATAGCTAATGATGAATACCATGTTACATTAACTAGTAGTAATTCAAATATTAAAAAACATGTTGTTCAATTCAATTATAAAAAGAATTCAAACCAAGTATTTAAATGGATAGACTAAGTTGGAGGATGTAATGGAGTCAGTTTATTTAGTAGGATTTATGGGATGTGGAAAGTCAACTGTTGGTAAAGAACTAGCCAGAAGAATGAACAAAAAATTTATTGATTTAGATGAGGAAATTGTCATTCAAACAGGAAAAAGTATACCTGAATTGTTTAATGAATACGGTGAAAGTGGATTTCGTGATTTTGAAACGCAAATTTTAAGAAATGTATCAGGAAAAAAATCGGTTATTTCAACAGGTGGGGGCATCATACTGCGCGATGAAAATATTTGTTGTATGAAAGAAACTGGTAGTATTATCTATCTTGAAACATCAATTGATGTAATATTCGATCGAATTCACTTAGATTCTAATCGACCAAATGCTGTAAATCGAACGTTAGAGGAGTTAACCGTTTTATTTCAAAGTAGAGAAGCGCAATATAAAAAAGCGGATTTTAAAATATCAACGAATAATTTAACGCCAATTGAAATTGCGATGGAAATCATTGACTGTTTAAATTATTCAAAAGGAGGAGATAGTAGAAATAAGTGATAAGAAAGTAAGGTGATTTTTTTGAAAACGAATGATTATGTGAAATATATGACTGAACAGTTTATTAATTATATCGATCAGCCTAAAGAGAAGCGAGATTCAATGAAACAAGAAAAAGAGGATTTGAAAACACCATTTTCTACCAACATGTTTGGAATGTTACCATTGAGTATAGCTTTATATATGAAAAAAATTTCAAATCGAAAAGAAAAAGAAAAGAAAAGTATATAATTAAAAAGACTGATTTCCCTAAAAAACGAAATCAGTCTTTCTTTTTAATTTAAATCACTCATTGTGTTTGGTGATAAATAAAATAGTCCACCATTAATACAATCAACATGAATGATTGGTTCATAAAGTTCCTTTAATGCATTTAACTCAACATGATAATTTTCTGGTTTATCCTCATCATCTTTATAAAATTGATTTAGTAAATCTAAATCATGTTGCCATCTATTTCTTGCTTCTTCAGCCCAGCTTTTATCTTCAGCCTCAATTTTATTCCGAAGTAATTGTTCCATACGATTTAATCCACTAATTGGTTTAATGATCGGAGACATTGAATAGCAAAAGTCAGGAATTTTGGAGTTGAATTGAATTTTTTCAAGTTTTGTATGAAAATCCTCAATTATTTTTCCTGAAATCAAATGGATTCCAAAAGAATATAAATAATCTTTTTTATGATCACAAGTAAATGAAACTTGATAATTAACAGCTAACCAAGGATGAAGTGCAATCTGTTGGCCTATCGGTGCTTTTGTGTCTTCATAAAGTCTAATTGATTGTCCAAGTTCATTAACAATTGAGAAAATCTGGTGAAGACGAGGCGAGCCAAAATGAATTTGTTCGCCTTTAAGATCTTCCGGTGCATTATCACTATCAGTAATAATTGTTAATTTCATTGGATTTGGAATGCCACCAGTTTTTTCTAAGTAATGCCAATAGAAAGGTCGGTTCATTAATTTTTTATCCATGTCGATTGTTAATTGAATTTCTAAATATGTTGGCATTTTCTTTATGATTTCACAATCATTATGTTGGAAAAAATGTTCAATATAATCATTAATTTCATGTTGCTGCATAACTATCACCTGCTTGTTTATGTTGCTGTAATTGAATAATGGATGTTAAATTTTCCATTTTAATTTTCATTTCGCCTTCTGTTTTTGAATTAATAAAAATTTCATTCATATGGGCTTCGAAATCTTTATATGGAATTCGAGTTAAGATATCGTCAAGTTCACCAATTACACGTTCAAATAAATGAATTTTCTCATAAAGCAATCGTAAAATGTGTTCTTCAATCGAACCGACTGTTGCAAAATTATAGATGCTAACATCCTCTGTTTGTCCAAGACGATGAATACGACCAATTCTTTGTTCTAATCTCATTGGATTCCAAGGGAGGTCATAATTGATCATATTAGAACAGAATTGTAAGTTAATCCCTTCTCCACCAGCCTCGGTTGCTATTAGAACTTGTACCCTACTTTTAAATAATTCCTTCATCCAGTCTTTTTTTCCGCGTTTAAAACCACCACGAAATGGAACAGACGTAATGCCATTTTGTTTTAAAAACCATTGTAAGTACAATTGGGTAGCTCGATATTCAGTAAAAATAATTACTTTATCATTTATTTTTTTTATTAGTTCAACTACTTTATTTGCTTTTGAATTGGAGGTAATTTGATTAATCTGATTAAAAACTTTATCGACATAAGGATCATTCATATCAATATTTTCTTTTTCGAATCTCTGTAGCATTTTCTTCATCGAGACATATACAGCTTCACGACTACTACAAGCTTCTCTTTTAAATGTTAAAAAAGAGAAAGCTGATGTTACACCGGTATATTGTGATTTCTGCCATTCATCTATTAAGTCATATAGTTTTTGTTCATCTTCACTAAAATTAATTAGTACTGTTTCAACCTTACGCTTAGTCCACTCGATACCTGTATCTTGTCTACGATTTCGAACCATTACTTTTCCAATAAGTTCGCGCAGCATGTCTTCATGTTCTAATGAGCGGTTTTTAGCAGAAAAATATTCTTCAAAACTAGATTTATTACCTAAGTGACCTGGTTTTAATAATGAAACTAGGTGAAAGATTTCTTCAATATTGTTTTGAACTGGAGTAGCAGTTAATAGTAAACAATATTTCTTTTTAAGAAGTTGAACAAACTCATAGTTTTTTGTTTTATTATTTTTAAGTTTGTGAGCTTCATCGATAATGATTAGATCATAATTAATGTCTAATATTTTTTCGCGATGAGGTTCTCTTTTTGCCGTATCTATTGAAGAAACAACTACATCACAACTATCCCATACATAATTCTTTTTTTGTTGAGCTATTGCAGGGATATGGAATTTTGTATTTAATTCAAATGTCCACTGTGATACGAGGGAAGCTGGAACTAGAATTAGAACTTTATTAACTAATCCGCGAATCATGTATTCCTTTAAAATTAATCCTGCTTCAACTGTTTTACCTAAACCTACTTCATCGGCAAGAATTGCTTTACCGTTCATTTTTTCAATGACAGTCGTAGCAACTTCTAATTGATGGGGTAGTGGAGTTAAATTTGGTAAATGGGTAGGAGCAATCATACCGGTAAAAGAAGGAACTGCTAATTTCGTAGAAGTATGATATGCGAGTTTATAATTCTCCCAATTTGACCATGGTCCATCACTTTCTAGCTTTTCTAAGAACTCTTCCTGCCATTCTGTATGGAATTTAATCTCTATTGACATGCAAAATTCACCTATTTCTAATTTATATTAGATAATCATGAACGTTATAGTAGAATAACTGATATAATGTTCGTAATTTTATTTTTAAAAAAATTCACTTTGATATTGCTGAAACTTGTCGTTTAATGTTAGGATAATAGTGTAGAAAAAAGTAAAAATTTATTATTCTTTTATTAAACAAAAAACTCTTATTGTTAAGAAAAAACAGTTAATTATTACAGTTTGATAATATTTTCTTGTTTTCTACTAGTTTTTCCGAAAATATACAAAAATATGTAAATTATTTAATGGTTAGCTGGATGAACTATTAATTTAGTTTTCCATCATGCTAGCATGTAGATAAGGGGGAAATGGCTACATGACGACTTTATTACGCACACCATTGTTTGAAGATTACAAAGTATTAGGTGGTAAAACAATTGATTTTGGTGGCTGGGAGCTACCTGTTCAATTTTCAAGCATTAAAGAAGAACACGAAGCTGTTCGTACGGCAGCTGGTTTATTTGATGTTTCTCACATGGGAGAAGTTGAAGTAACTGGTAAAGATAGTCTTAAATATTTACAAAAAATGATGACAAATGATATTTCAAAATTAAATGAAGAAAGCGCATTATATACTGCTATGTGCTATGAAAACGCTGGGACTGTAGACGACTTACTAGTTTATAAGTATAACGATGAACACTATTTATTAGTTGTAAATGCGTCTAATATTGAAAAAGATTTCGAATGGTTACTTTCACATGTTGAAGGTGATGTAAAAGTAGAAAATAAAAGTAATGAAGTTGCACAATTAGCTCTACAAGGGCCAAAGTCTGTGGCAATTTTACAACGTCTAACTGAAGAAAACGTTACGGATATTAAGTACTTTACGTTTAAAAATAATGTATTAATTGGTGACCTAAATGTTTTAGTTTCACGTACAGGATACACTGGTGAAGATGGGTATGAATTATACTTAGCTGCTGAAGACGCGTCTAAACTTTGGACGTTACTATTAGAAGCAGGTAAGGAAGACGGTTTAAAACCATGTGGATTAGGTGCACGCGATACACTTCGTTTCGAAGCAGCGCTAGCTTTATATGGTCAAGAACTTACTAAAGACATTACTCCATTAGAAGCTGGTATCGGCTTTGCTGTGAAATTAAATAAAGAAGAAGATTTCTTCGGTAAAGAAGTTCTGAAAAATCAAAAAGAGCAAGGTGTACCTCGTAAACTTGTTGGAATTGAAATGATTGACAAAGGGATCCCAAGAACTCACTATCCTGTATATGTAAACGGGGAAGTAATTGGTGAAGTAACAAGTGGTACGCAATCTCCAACATTAAAGAAAAATATTGGCCTTGCATTAATTAAATCTGAATTTTCTGCTTTAGGCACTGAGCTTGAAGTTGAAATTCGAAATAAAAAATTAAAAGCTGTTGTAGTTTCAAAACCATTTTATAAAAGAGAGAAGAAGTAACTAGGGGGAGAAAGGGGATTACCTTAATGCATCGTTATTTACCAATGACAGAGCAAGATCGTCAAGAGATGTTAAAAGTAGTAGGCGTTTCATCAGTTGATGAATTATTTAGTGATATTCCTGAGAAAGTTCGTTTTAATGGCTTATTAAATATTAAAAAAGCTAAATCAGAAACTGATTTAATCCAGGAGTTAAGTGGATTAGCGAATAAAAATGCTAACTTAAGAGAGTATGTATCTTTCTTAGGTGCTGGTGTTTATGATCATTACTTACCAACAGTTGTAGATCATGTTATTTCACGTTCAGAGTTTTATACTGCTTATACGCCGTATCAACCTGAGATTTCACAAGGTGAACTTCAAGCAATTTTTGAATTCCAAACAATGATTTGTGAATTAACAGGTATGGCTGTAGCAAACTCTTCAATGTATGACGGTGGTACTTCTTTAGCGGAAGCAACTACTTTAGCAGCAGGTCACAATGGTAAAAAACGTATTTTAGTATCAAAAGGTGTTCATCCACAATCACGTGAAGTTATCTTATCTTATGCAAAAGGTCAACACTTAGAGGTTGTTGAAATCGGCATTAAAGATGGAAGAACTGATATAGAAGAATTAAAAAATGAAATGAATGATAATGTAGCATGTGTTGTTGTTCAATATCCTAACTTCTATGGACAAGTAGAAGAATTAGCAGAAATCGAACCAATTGCACATACTGGTAAAAGTTTATTCGTTGTTTCAAGTAATCCATTAGCATTAGCAGCTTTAACTCCTCCAGGTGAATTCGGAGCGGATATCGTTGCAGGTGATGCTCAAACATTTGGTATTCCAACTCAATTTGGCGGACCTCACTGTGGATATTTTGCTACAACAACTAAATTAATGAGAAAAATGCCAGGTCGTTTAGTTGGTCAAACTGTTGATGGAGAAGGTCGTCGCGGTTTCGTATTAACATTACAAGCACGTGAACAACATATTCGTCGTGACAAAGCGACTTCAAATATTTGTTCTAACCAAGCTCTAAATGCATTAGCAGCTTCTGTTGCTATGACAGCTCTTGGTAAAAATGGTGCTGTAGAAATGGCAATGCAAAATATTTCTCGTACTCAATATATGAAGAAAAAATTAATTGAAAACGGTATCGAAGTTGTATTCCAAGGTGCTGCATTCAACGAACTAGTAATTGATGTGAAACAAAACGTTTCAGAAATCAATAAACAATTATTTACAAAGAAAATTATCGGTGGTTATGACTTAGCAAAAGTTGAACCTACTATGGAAAATCATATGTTAATCGCAGTAACTGAATTACGTTCTAAACAACATATTGATACATTTGTAGAAGAGTTAGCACTATTAGTAGACGGAAAGGGGATTCAACATGCTGAAGGATCAACCGTTAGTTTTTGAGATAAGTAAAGAAGGTCGTATTGCATATAGTCTTCCTACATGGGATGTAGAAGAAATAGATCTTAATGAAGTGATTCCAAGTGCTTATATCCGTAAAGAAAAAGCGGAATTACCAGAGGTTTCTGAATTAGATTTAATGCGCCATTATACTGCATTATCTAAACGTAATCATGGTTTAGATTCTGGATTCTATCCTCTTGGATCATGTACGATGAAATACAATCCAAAAATCAATGAAGCTGTAGCACGTTTTGCAGGTTTTGCACATATTCACCCACTTCAAGATGAATATACAGTGCAAGGTGCCCTTGAATTAATGCATGAGCTTCAAACAGAATTAAAAGAAATTACTGGTATGGATGAAGTAACATTACAACCAGCTGCTGGTGCTCATGGTGAGTGGACAGGATTAATGATTATCCGTGCTTATCACGAAAGCCGCGGTGACTTCAACCGTACTAAAGTAATCGTACCAGACTCAGCTCACGGTACAAACCCAGCATCTGCTACTGTAGCAGGCTTTGAAACGATCACTGTTAAATCAAATGAAAAAGGTTTAGTAGACCTTGAAGATTTACGTCGTGTAGTTGATGAAAATGTTGCAGCATTAATGCTTACAAACCCTAATACATTAGGTCTTTTCGAAGAAGATATTTATGAAATCTCTGAAATCATCCACGCTGCTGGTGGTAAAGTTTACTATGATGGAGCAAACTTAAATGCTGTATTAAGTAAAGCACGCCCAGGAGATATGGGATTTGACGTAGTTCACTTAAATCTTCATAAAACATTCACTGGTCCTCACGGTGGTGGAGGTCCTGGTTCTGGTCCTGTTGGAGTTAAAGCAGATTTAATTCCTTACTTACCAGCACCAATCGTTGAGAAGGTTGGAGATGAGTACGTATTAAATGCAGATCGTCCAGAAACAATTGGTCGAGTTAAACCTTTCTTCGGAAACTTTGGAATTAATGTTCGTGCATACACTTACATTCGTTCAATGGGTCCTGAAGGATTAAAACAAGTAACAGAAGATGCTGTATTAAATGCTAACTACATGATGCGTCGTTTAGAGCCTCATTACGATCTACCATTCGATCGTCATTGTAAGCATGAATTCGTATTAAGTGGAAAACGTCAAAAGAAATTAGGCGTACGTACATTAGATATCGCAAAACGCCTATTAGACTTTGGTTACCATCCACCAACAATTTACTTCCCATTAAACGTGGAAGAGTGTATCATGATTGAACCAACTGAAACTGAATCTAAAGAAACTTTAGATGCGTTCGTTGATGCAATGATTACAATCGCTAAAGAAGCAGAAGAAAATCCAGAAATCGTACAAGAAGCTCCACATACAACAGTTGTAAGCCGTCTTGACGAAACTTTAGCGGCACGTAAACCAGTATTACGTTACATTAAAGCATAAGTAAAAAGTTCCCTTTTGTTAGGGAACTTTTTTTTGTCTGATTTAACTATAAAAACAGAGTAAAGGGCTTATAAGCAAGCAAAAAGGAAGAATCTGAAAATATGATACTCATAAGAGGATCATGAGTTAAAAAAAGAACAAGAAGAAGGAAATAATTAACTCATAAAGGGTTCATGAGTTAAAAAAAGAGCAAGAAGAATTAATAAGTTAACTCATAAAGATTACAATAAAAGGCCAATCCAAAATAACACGGATTAGGCCCTTATTTGTGTTGCCTATAATCTAAAAAAATGGACAAACACTTCCAACAGACAGATAATAGCAACGTAGAAGTAAAAGGAATCCGAAATCCCCCTAATAATTGATGTGAAATAAAAAGCTGACTCAAATAAGTTGTTTTTCAACGAATTTTTGAGTCAGCTTCTTTTTTGTTAAAAATAAAAAAGATGAGGAGCTTAAAAAATAATTCTACAGAAAACTTTACAATCGAGCCATTTAAGTAACTTTCTTTATCTATTTTATCCGAATGATCCGTCCATCATATACTGCGACCAATGGATTTTTTTGTTCCTTCACATAATTTTCAAATGCATCTAAATCAGTTTGACCTTCGATTTTATTTTTACCATCAAGTAAAACGGAGAAATTGTCACCGCCATTTGAGAGATAGCTATTCGTTGTAACACTATACTTAGTTTGAGGATTTATTGGGATACCATCTGTTCGCATAATATTAATCACTTTTTGGCCGGGTTGCTTACTATCATCCCAAGTATATTTTAAACCAGAAATTTGTAGCATTCGAACGTTTCCGTTATCCTGCCATTGTTGATTGAGCAGTTTTCGGATTTGTTCACCAGTTAAAGTCATCTTAACAAGTTTAAGTTTAAATGGTTGGATTGTGACCAATTCATCCATCGTTACATCCCCTTTAGGAAGATCAGCACGTATACCACTAAAGTTCATAAATGCAAAATCGGAATTCATTGCAGTGCGTTGTGAATCTGCAATTATACTTCCTAAACTGGATTCTCCGTTATGATTTTTCTTACTAAAAACGTCGTTTGCTGCTTTTCCAACAACTTTATTAACAACGGGTGCAATTTTTGATTCATATTTTTGAATCATTACTTTTATTTCAGAATCTGGTTTAAATGCATCTTGATAGACCATCACGATTTTAGCCTGTTTGTCTATGATATCTTTCGTTTTAGTATCGATTTTTAACTGAATATCAGAGAAAGCTGTTCCGTAAGAATATGCTTGCACAATCAGTTTTCCATTTACTTCTTTATTAAGATAAGTATGTGTATGCCCAGAAATAATAACGTCAACTTCATCATCCATTTTCTTTGCCATTCGAACAATATCACCTGTAACTTTTCCAGTAGATTTGGATTGACTTCCTCCATCATGTGCGAGTACGACAATTGATTTCACACCTTGTTTTTTTAGTGCTTCTACAGAATGGTTAATTGCTGTTGCTTCATCAATAAACTTTACTCCAGCGGTTTGATTAGGTGGTGCAATTTTTGGAGTATCTTTTATTACGACACCAATAAATCCAATCGGTACACCATTTATTTTTTTTATACTATATGGAGGTAGAATTGTCTTACTTGTTTTATCATCAATTACGTTAGCACATAAATATGGGAAGTTTGCTCCGTTAAAGTATTCAGTTTTTGAATTTTTTCCTCCGTGTATTAGCTTCATCATTTCTTTTACACCGCGATCGAATTCGTGATTACCTAGTGTTCCATAGTCAAAATCCATCTTGTTTAATACTTCAATGGTAGGTTCATCTTGGAGAAATGAAGAGATTGGAGGACTACCGCCAACCATATCACCAGCATGAACTAAAATAGTGTTTTGGTTTTCTTTTTTCTTTTGTTTCAAATATGCGGAAAGATAAGCTGCTCCGCCAACATTCCTTCCTTTAAATTTTCGAGTTGTATTCAATTGTCCATGAAAATCGTTAATGCCGAGTAATTGTACTTGAATGAAACGGTCCTTATCTTTCTTGTTGTGAATAGGAATGTCTAGTGCTGCCGGTTTACCGGAGACCATAAATACACCCACAGATAATGTAGTCGTAAGAACAAAAGCAAAAGCTGCCTTTTTCAATGCGTTCCAATTCAAAATTTTCTCCCTCCTATTTCGCTAGTAGGTTACTTACTAAGCATAGGAAAGGAATGTAAAAACAACTTTGCTTTAGTGTGAATTTTCAGTTAAATTTTAAAACAAAAAATAAAAGAAAGCTTATGTATAATCTTATAAGTCTTCGGAAAATTATAGTAAGCTATTAGTTAATCTAATTAACTAATAGCTATTTTAAAGAGAATATAAGAAAAAATTAATACGTTAAAGGTTCGTTAAAGGTATGTCTTCTACTATTGTTACTGTAAGACAGCTGCTTACATAAATCAGAATATAGGAGGAAATTAAAATGCAAGAAAGATTTAAAACGTTGTTAAATACAACAAAAAAGAAGGCAGTTGCAGCATCAGTATGTAGCGCTTTAGTGTTAGGCATCGGTTCAGGAGCTGTATACGCTGCTAATAATGATGGATCCAAAGTTAAAAGTGAGGAAGCTTCTGTTTCTCTACAAGGTGAAAAAGTTATGACAAAAATGTTAGTTAAAAATGAAAATGGTGTTATCAGTCACTCAATTGATGATGGTAAAACATGGATTCCAGGTGCACCTGAAGGGGGAAAAATAATTCATGATGTAGATGGAAAAGAATCATTTATAATTGGTGAAGCTAAATCCGCACCTTCTGGAGGTTTAATGGTAAAGAATGAGAACGGAAAGCTTAAGTTCTCAAAAGACAGTGGGAAGACTTGGAGCGAAAAAGCACCTGATCATTTTAAAATCGAAAAAGGCAATGGAGCTGTTTTTGAGAAAAGGAAGCTGATTATAAAAAAAGAAAATGGTGCTGTTAAAATTTCTAAAGACGGTGGTAAAACTTGGATTAAAGGTGAGCCAGAAAAATTGAAAGAACCATTTATGACAAAGAATGAAAACGGTAAAGTGATGTTTTCTACAGATGGAGGAAAAACTTGGTCTGAGAATGCTCCAAAAGGTGTAACAATTATAAAAAATGAAGATGGTTCAATTATTGTTAAAAAGAAAATTGATTAATGATCGGCACTAAGACAGAAATTACATGAAATTTTCACATCCATATAAGTGAATTTAATAACAGCAAGTATATACTTAGAGCATCTTCAACAAATGAGAAGTGTACAGCTCATTTGTTGGAGTTGCTTCGGATAAAAGAACTAGGTAAAGAGGATAAACGATGAGAATATTAATGGTTGATGATGAAATTTATATTTCAGAGGCAATTGCACAAGTTTTAAAGAAAAATCACTACAGTGTCGATTTAGCAGGTGATGGTGAGTTTGGACTAGATTGTGGACTGTCAAATATATATGACATTATTATTCTAGATATCATGCTTCCTAAAATGGATGGCATTCAAGTACTAATAGAATTACGCAAAAATGGAATTAAGACGCCAGTCATTTTGTTGACAGCTAAAGGCGATCTTACTGATAAAATAAGAGGTTTAGATAGTGGTGCTGATGATTACCTAGCGAAGCCATTCCACACTGATGAACTTCTTGCTAGACTTAGAGCATTAGGACGACGAAAAACAGAGTTAATAAGAGATGGTATTCTTACTTATGAAGATATTTCGCTTAATCAAAAGATGTTAGTTTTATGCTGCAGAGAAAATGAAGTTAAGTTGACTTTAAAAGAGTTTCAACTGTTAGAGTTGCTTATTAACCGAAAAGAAGCAATTAGCTCGAAAGAAATTATTATCGAAAAACTTTGGGGTTATGACACAGATACAGATGATCGTCATGTTGAAGTACAAGTATCACTTTTACGAAAAAAGCTAAGACAGGTTGAATCAAATGTTTCAATAGCAACAATTCGAGGTGCAGGTTATTTTTTGAAAAATGATAAAGCTGGAGAAAAATATGTTTAAGAAACTCCGTAATAAATTTCTGCTTATTAATATGTCAGTTATCTCATTAGTAATGCTTGGAGCTTTTTCAATTATCTACATTATGACATATAACAATATTCAAAATGAAAATAAAAAAAAGCTAGACGCTCAGACTGAAAAACTAATTACGTTTCAAAAAGAATTTAAGAATAAAGAAATTGGATCTGAATTAAAAAATAAAATTGAAGAAAATGGACAGGCTGAAACGAAGAAAGAAGTTACAAATATAATTGGTGCGGGAGGAATTGTTACACAAAAAATTTCTCTAGGGGATTCGGTTTCTTTTAGTGTGGAAGTTGATTCAAATGGTAATGTTGTAGAAGGGCATTCATTTATTTCAATGCCTACTGAGACATTTAAAAGGGCTACAGAAATTGCATGGGAAAATAAAAAGAACTTCTCGACTTTCACATTAGATGGGAAAAAGTGGCAATATATAATAAAACCGTCAGAGATGATTGTTAATCAAATGAATGAACAACCACAAATAATAAATAAAGTAACTTTAATTAATTTTTTAGATGTTACAGAGTCTCATAAAGCACTATTTAAGCTTTTGACGACATTAATAAGTGTTGGACTAATCACGCTTATTGCTATTTATTTTATCAGTCGATATTTCGCAAATCGAGCCATTGAACCGATTGCTGAAGCTTGGAAGAAGCAAAATCAGTTCGTAGCAGATGCATCACATGAGTTAAAAACACCATTAGCTATTATTAATGCTAATTATGATGTATTAATGGCTAATCAGGATGAAACAATCGAAAATCAGCAAAAATGGTTTAACCATATAAGAGTTGGCTCAGATCGAATGACAAAATTAATTAATAACTTATTAACTTTAACTAAAATGGAAGAAGCAATTGATGAAGTAGATTGTAAGATGTTTGATCTGAGTAAAGAAGTATATGAAGTGATGATGTCAATGGAAACAGTTTTGAAGGACAAGGAACTTACATTAAATCATGCCATTGAATCAAATATTATGATCGAAAGTGATTTAGAAAAAATTAAGCAACTAATGATTATTTTATTTGATAATGCAGTTAAGTACACAAATGAGCATGGAAAAATTGAAGTAAACCTTATAAAAGTAAAACGACATGCGAAGTTTACGATAAAAAATAGCGGTAAAGGAATTTCCGGAGAGGATTTGCCAAAAGTATTTGATCGCTTCTACCGTTCAGATCCCTCAAGGGTACATAAAACAGAAGGGTATGGACTTGGTTTATCAATCGCACAATCAATTACGAATCGTTTAGGTGGTACTATATCTGCTTCTAGTATAGAAAATGAATACACAGAATTCACTTTACTTCTAGAGCTATAATAGTATGAGCTCCCTATTTTTAGTAATCTCCTTTTCGTAAAGAGATTGCTAAAAATAGGGAGTTTTTTATTTAACATATTTTTGAGGTAGCAGTTTAAATTTTATGAAAATATTTTTAAGTGGATTTTTATACAAAATTATTAAGCGTAGCTATCGGAATCAAAAGTAAAATTGCGAGATAGCGAGGAAGAAAAAACAGGCAACTTTTATGAGCCAGCTGTATGCTTGTTCAAGTATTCCCTTTATCCTACCTTTTTTCGGCTGCACTACCATATACCTATTAATTTCAGTGCTTCCTATGAGCTTCCTTTTTCACTAGAGTGAATAAATACCCATAACAAAGCTAAATTCTTTTTGTGGAATACTAAAATTTCCCAAAAATCTTTTTAAATAGTGTTGATTTTTTCTCGTAATAGGAGGATAATTGTAGCATTATTTTAACTGAAAATTAACTTAATTAGGGGTAATAAAAATGAAAATCGTAAAATTTGGTGGGTCTTCATTAGCCACTTCTGAACAAATTGAAAAAGTATTTCAGATTGTTACATCAGATGTTGAACGTAAAATTATCGTTGTATCTGCACCAGGTAAAAGATTTCCAGAGGATATTAAAGTTACCGATTTACTAATTAATTGCGCACAGCTTGCTCTACAGGAAAAGGATTATTCTAAAGAATTTGATCAAATCATTCAAAGATATTCTGAAATTGCAAATGGATTAGGAATACATGCGGATATTGTGAATGAAATTTCACTAGGTATCGAACTTTCGATTAGTAGTAAAAGGGACGATCCTGCAAGATTTCTGGATGCTGTTATGGCATGTGGGGAAGATAACTGTGCTAGATTAGTAGCTTCTTATTTTCAGTTAAAAGGACTTGAGGCTAGTTACATTAATCCAAAAGAAGCGGGTTTATTTGTAACAAATGAACCAGGACATGCCCAAGTTTTACAGAAAAGCTATGATAACTTATTCAAATTGAGAAAAAAATCAGGAATACTCATTTTCCCTGGATTTTTTGGCTATTCAGAAGACGGGCATATCGTTACATTCTCACGGAGTGGATCGGATATTACTGGATCTGTTGTGGCAAATGGAGTTAAAGCTACACTGTATGAAAACTTCACAGATGTTGACGCAGTTTTTTCTGTTAATCCGGCGATTATAAAAAATCCTAAGGAAATTAAAGAATTAACTTACCGAGAAATGCGAGAGCTATCTTATGCAGGCTTTAATGTATTTCATGACGAAGCATTGATTCCCGCCTTTGAAGCTGGCATTCCAGTAAACATTAAAAATACGAATAATCCCGTAGGTCCTGGTACACGAATTGTAAAGGAACGAGCATTGTCAAACGGTCCTTTAATTGGTATTGCTAGTGACAATGGATTTTGTAGTATTTATATAAGCAAGTATTTAATGAACAGAGAGATTGGATTTGGTCGTAAATTATTGCAAATTCTTGAAGATTATCAAATTTCATATGAGCATCAGCCAAGTGGAATTGACGATATTTCAATCATCATTCGTCAAAGTCAATTATCAGAGGAATTAGAGTTTGAAATTATTAAACGAATCCAAGATGAATTAGACGCAGACCATGTCGTAGTTGAAAGGGACCTTGCATTGATTATGCTAGTGGGTGAGGGTATGCGTCATAATGTTGGTACTACTGCAAGAGCGAGTCAAGCATTAGCAAGTGCAGGGATCAATATAGAAATGATAAACCAAGGGTCATCAGAGGTTAGTATGATGTTTGGCGTAAAATCATGTGATGAGAAAAAAGCTGTTCAAGTGATTTACGAAGAATTCTTTACAAATGTGTCATCTAACTAAAATATTAAAATATAGATGAATAGAATAAACAACTGAAGGTTATTCCAGAAAAATTGGAATACATAAGGAGTAAATGAAAATGACAGAAAAAGAAATACAATTATTACAGTGTATCGAACAAAATGGTCGATTAAATAATGATGTTTTGGCAAAAATGATTGGAGCTACAGAAGAAGAGGTAGCTCAAATATTAACGAAGTTCGAAAATGATCGTGTTATTCTTCAATATATTACGCTTATTGATTGGGGTAAAGTGCCAGTTCAAGAAAGTATAACTGCAATGATTGATGTGAAAGTTGCACCAAAACGCGGGGTTGGCTTTGATGAGATTGCAGAAAAAATCTATTTATACCCAGAAGTAAAATCAGTTTATTTAATGTCAGGAACATATGATTTATCAGTTGTAGTTGAAGGGAAGACAATGACATCAATCGCTTCATTTGTATCTCAAAAACTTTCAACTTTAGAATCTATTTTATCAACAACTACCCATTTTATTTTAAAACGATATAAGCATGACAGTATTGTATATGGTCAAAAACAAAGTGATAAGCGTATGGTGATCACGCCATGAGTAAATTTAATTTATCAAATACAGTAACTTCACTACAACCATCAGGGATTCGTAAGTTTTTTGATTTAGCGGCTAGTATGGATAATGTCATTTCACTTGGGGTAGGTGAACCTGACTTTGTCACGCCTTGGAACGTAAGAGAAGCAAGTATTTATTCATTAGAGACTGGACATACGGCATACACTTCAAATGCTGGACTACTAGAATTACGTGAGGAAGTAAGTCGTTATTTTGCAAAGAAATTTGATGTACATTATAGTCCAGAGGAAGAATTAATTATAACTGTAGGGGCAAGCCAAGGGATTGATATTGCATTAAGAACAATTTTAAATCCAGGGGACGAAGTAATCGTCATTGATCCATGCTTTGTATCATATGCGCCTCTTGTATCACTAGCTGGTGGTGTTCCAGTTCATTTAGCGACGACGGGAGAAGAGGAGTTTAAAATTAATCTCCAAGCGTTAAAAAAGAAAATTACACCGAAAACAAAGGCAATCTTACTTTGTAATCCTAATAATCCAACAGGTACTTTATTAGAAAAAGAATTATTAGAAGATTTAGCTATATTTGTTAAAAAGCATAATTTATTAGTTATTTCGGATGAAATTTATGCTGAACTTGTTTATGATGGCGAATATACAAGCTTTGCAAATATTGATGGAATGAGAGATCATACAATCTTAATCTCTGGATTTTCGAAAACATTTGCGATGACAGGTTGGCGTTTAGGAATTGTTGCGGCACCTTCGGACATTATTTCCCATATGCTTAAGGTACATCAATATGCAATCATGTGTGCACCAACAATGTCTCAGCATGCAGCGGTTGAAGCACTTCGTAATGGAGATCATGATGTAGAAGCTATGAGACGAAGCTATATGCAACGACGTAATTTCCTTGTTCAATCGCTACAAGAAATTGGATTATCATGTCATAATCCTGGTGGCGCATTTTATGTTTTCCCATCAATTCAAAATACTGGCTTAACATCAGAGGAATTTGCTGAACAATTATTATTAAAAGAGAGAGTAGCGGTCGTCCCGGGAAATGTTTTTGGGGATTGTGGTGAAGGATATATTCGATGTTCTTATGCAACTTCATTAAATCAATTAATTGAAGCTACAAAAAGAATTAATCGTTTTTTACAAACACTGCCAACTTACAAACCAACAAATTTCTTGAAAGTTGAAAGTAAATAATAAAAGTAAAGCTCTTGTTCTTTCATAGAAGGAACAAGAGCTTTTATTTTGCCACAGTGATTAATTGTTTTGCTTGAGATTCATGAATTCTATCAGTAAAAATTGAAGTAATTAACGGGTCATATCCTAATGGTTCACATAATATCCAGTTATTTTGCATAGCTAGAGGTAGCGTTTTTTGTTTATGCTTTATTTCATTCATAAGCGTTCCTGAAAAAAATAAATAAGGTACAATAATAACTTGATTATTTTTTTCGTTCATTAGTTGATTCCAAGCTTCATGAATAGTTGGCTTTGAAACAGCCATAAACGCCGGTAAAACAGGGTGATTTAAATTAACCTCAAGTAGTTTAACAATCGAATTAAAATCTTTGATGGTTAGTGGATCACTACTTCCTCGTCCAACTAACATAATTTTGGTTGGTTTAATTAAATTCTTCGCTTTTTCATTTATGCGTTTTTTAATTAATTCAATCATATTTTGGTGAATGCCAATTGGTTCAGCTATATTAATCGTAATGTCTGGATATACCTCTTGAAATTTTGCAATTTCTAGAGGTATATCCACCTTTGCATGATTTGCAGAAAGGAGTAAAACCGGCAATACTGTTACCGATTTTGCTCCTTTACGCAAACAATTCTCTAATCCTACTGAAATTGATGGTTCAGCGAGTTCGATGAAACTAATTTCTTGTACTTTGCAATCAATTTGCTTTTGAACTTTTTTAACAAATTGTATGGCAGAATGGACAGCCGATTTTACACGGCTTCCATGACATACATATAAGATTGCATCCATTGTAAAGCACCTCATTTCATGCTAGGCGAGAATTTAAAGACTAGAATAATTAATATTTTTATGGTCAGCTATAGCGTTATATTTCGTTTCAAACCATTGTAATTGATGATGTAAGTGAACGACCTCTCCTACAATAATCATACTAGGGTTTGTTATTTTTTCTTTTTCAACATCTGTTAAGACATTTTTTAATGTACTTATGACAGTTCGCTGTTGTTCAGTAGTACCGTAATGAATTAGTGCAACAGGGGTATCTTGATGCTTTCCATTTGAAATTAGTTGATGACGAATATATGGTAAATTATTAACTCCCATATAAATTGCTAGAGTATCGATGCCTTTTGCTAAAGCTGCCCATTTTACAGTATCCTCTTCTTTGCAATGCCCTGTTACAAATGCAAATGAACTACTGTAATCGCGGTGGGTAACAGGTATGCCGGCATAAGCTGGAGCTGCTATACCTGAAGTAATACCAGGAACAATTTCAAAGGAAACACCACGTTCAACAAGATAAGCTGCTTCTTCACCACCGCGACCAAAAATGAACGGGTCTCCACCTTTTAATCGAACAACGTTTTTTCCTTTTTTAGCATATTTCACTAGGAAGGCATTTATAGTTTCTTGCTTCAATGCATGGTAGTTTGGTAGTTTACCAGCGTATATTAACTCGACGGATTCTTTTGCATAATCTAGTAGTTCCTTATTGACTAATCGGTCATATATAATGACATCTGCATTTTGAATGCACTTTAGTCCTTTTACAGTAATTAGATCAACATCCCCTGGCCCAGCTCCAACTAAATAAACTTTTCCAATCATTCCACACACCTCATTATTATCGTTTACTTAAAACTTCTAAATCTAAAACAAATCCACCACTTTGACTAACTTTCTTTTTTTCATACATTAGTAGATCTTTAACGTCTGGTTTTTTTACATAAAACTTTTCAAGTTCAGTATCAACTAACTTAAATGCTTTTTCATCATCACTTGCTAAAATAACAATAGGTACGACACGGCTTTGGATTGTTGCTTCAAATCGATATAAAAACATATGTCACCGTCTTTCTTTAAGATGCTTTAACAGTTTCAAGAATAGCTGTTAAATGATTTTGCAATTCTTCAATTCCAACTCTTGATACATAATCTAAATAAGGTTCAGAAGGTAGTTTATTTTGACTAAAGTGCTGCAAGAATTTTTCTAATACAAGATGTAGGGCAGGGGATTCAACCTTACCTTTTAATTTTTCGTTTAATTTACCACCGTTCGCTAATGTACCACCTACGTAAATTTCAAAAGCTTCTACTAATTCTTTTTTCTCATTACGAGCTTTGATTCCTTGAAGACCTATATCCGCGATTGCTCTTTGACCACAAGAGTTAGGGCAACCGACCATATGAATTCTGACAGGGACATCTAATGTGATTTTTTCATCTAAATAAGAAGCAGTATCCTTCATACGAGCTTTTGTTTCCACTAATGCTAAGTTGCAATATTCATTTCCAGTACAAGCGACAGAGTAGCCAATGAATTTTGGAGGCACTGGCGTGAATTTTTCAAGAATAGGTTCCTTTAATAGTTCATCAAGATTTTCTGTTGGGATATTTGGCAAAATTAAATTTTGTGAATTACAATTTCGTATTTCACCATTACCATATCTTTTTACGATTCTAGCTAATTCAAAAACGTCCTTAGAATGTAATCGTCCAACAGGTATACTTAATCCCACATAATTTAGTCCTTCTTGCTTTTGTGGATGAACTCCGTAAAAATACCCTGCATTCCATGACTCCTCAAAGCCTGTTCCTTTCGTTAATAGCTTACCTGTGTATCCTTCTAAAACTTCTTTAAACTTCTCAACTCCCCAATCAGCGACCAAAAACTTTAAACGGGAGTGATGGCGTTTTTCACGATAGCCAAAATCTCTAAAGATTGTTGTAACAGCTATTGAAACTTCTTTAACTTGATGTGGTAGTACGAATAGATCTAGTTCTTGAGCTAAATGTGGAGCGGCAGAAAGTCCACCACCAACTTTTACATGGAAACCAGAAGTTTCTTTTCCATCAATCTCTTTAATTGCAGGAACAAATGAAATACAGTTAATTTCTGCATTGGATGCATTACTTTTATTCGTACTAATCGACATTTTATATTTTCTAGGTAGATTAGAGAAATCTTCATTAAACTGAAAAAATTCATAAATTTCCTTCACAATTGGTGTAGTATCAAATAATTCATTTGGATCGATTCCTGCAAGTGGATTTCCAACGATATTACGAGTAATATCACCGCATGCACCGGAACTAGAAAGCCCAACTTTTTCTAAACGGGTGAAAATATCTGGTATTTGATCAATTGTTAACCAATGAAATTGGATTGCTTGACGAGTTGTAATGTCATAAACATCTCGACCATAATCACGAGCGATTTCAGCTAATGTTACAAGTTGATCATGCGTTAAAATACCAGAAGGAACATTTACACGCATCATAAAATATCCGGCTTCTTTTGGTTTTTGTAAATAGCATCCAGCCCACTTGAACATATCCCATTGATCCTTTGGAATGGATTCAAACCCATTTTCAGCATAGTAGGGGATGTCATCATAAATTTTTAGTCCATCTTTAACGAGTTTCTTTTTTTCAGTTTCATTTAACTTAAGATTGTCTTTCCATATTTTTTCAAATGCCATCGAACATCACCTTACCCAATATAATTTTTACTCTTTAAAAATTGAAGTACTGTTTCAACACATTCTTGAACGGATAGTTTATCTGTGTTTAATGTAATTTCTGGATTTAATGGAGCTTCATACGGAGAACTGATGCCCGTAAAGTTTTGAATTTCACCATTTTTTGCTTTTTTGTAAAGGCCTTTCGGGTCTCTACTTTCACATGTCTCAACAGAGCACTCTACATAAACTTCAATAAATTCATCTTGAGCGACTAATGACCGCACTATATTTCGATCAGCTATAAAAGGGGAGATAAAGGCAGTTAAGACAATTTGCCCATTATCTACAAAGAGCTTTGCTACTTCACCAATACGACGAATGTTTTCAGTTCTGTCATGATCAGTGAAGCCAAGATCGTTATTTAATCCGTGGCGAATATTATCACCATCTAAGACGTACTGTTGAACATTAAGGTTGAACAATGCTTTTGCAATTTCATTAGCAATAGTTGATTTCCCTGAAGCCGATAATCCTGTAAACCATAAAATAGCGCTGTGGTGATTGTTTTTGAAACGGCGATCTTGTTTTGTAATACTTGCTTGGTGCCAAACAATATTTTTAGACATTTAAAATTTCTCCTATTCTGCTGAAATTGATTGAGGTTCTTTCAATCCCTCTATTAATACTTCAACAATTTCTTTCCTACTAAAAGCTGAAGGAGGAACTTCACCGTTTTTCAGCATTTCACGAACCTTCGTACCAGATAAAGTTACATGGTGCTCACTACCATGCGGACAAGTTTTTGTTGAACCCATATTCTCGCATTTTGAGCAATAGAAACTATTTTCAAAGAATAAGAGATTGATTCCTAATTCATCCTGTGAAAAGTTTTGAAAGATTTTTTGTGCATCATATGTTCCATAGTAATTACCTACTCCAGCATGATCACGGCCAACTATAAAATGTGTGCAGCCATAATTTTTTCTAACGATCGAATGGAACACAGCTTCTCTTGGGCCCGCATATCGCATAGCGGCAGGGAATACAGCTAAAAATACTCGGTCTGTTGGGTAATAGTTTTGGAGTAATACTTTATAGCTTTTCATACGTACTTCCGCAGGAATATCATCCGATTTTGTCTCACCAACTAATGGGTTTAAGAACAAGCCATCTACGATTTCAAGTGCAGTTTTTTGAATATACTCATGTGCACGATGAACTGGATTACGAGTTTGAAACCCAACAATTTTTTTCCAATTTAATGACGCAAATTTTTCTCTCGTTTCTTTTGGACTTAAATAATGCTCAGTGAACTTAGTACGATTAATTTGTTTAATAACAGTTACTTCTCCACCTAAATAAACATCACCACGAGAATACATTTTCGCAACTCCAGGGTGGTTTGTGTCAGTAGTTCCATAAACAAACTGTGCTTCTAGTAACTTATTAGGTGTATAAATATCTTCAATCGCTAACAATGCATACACATCATTTTCCCAAGTAAGTTTCACTACTTCACCTAGTTTTAGCTTACTAGCTAATTGACCATTTACAGGAAGGGTAATTGGAATACTCCATACTGTTCCGTTTTTTAATCTCATTGTGCTTACGACTTGCTCATAATCATCTTTTCCTAAAAATCCAGTTAGGGGACTATAAGCACCATTTCCAATTAGCTCGAGATCACTTAAAGCAATTAAATCTAAAGGGATTTCTTTCAGACCATCTCTAACAGCTACTTCTGGATAAAATCGATTAATTAAGACTCCACCGTGAGGGGCTAAACTCATTTCTAAACACTCCTTATATTTTCCTAATTTAATAGTTAGTAAGAATAAAATTTAGTTTTTTAGCATCTAATAAGACAACTAGTCATGTAAACCGCATTCTGTTTTATTTGTTCCTGACCAACGTCCAGAACGACTATCTGAAGAGTTCGAAACAGGCAATGTACAAACCTCACAACCAATGCTCGGATAACCTATATCATGTAATGGATTATATGGAAGGTTTTTGTAATATACATATCGCCAAACTTCCTTCCAAGTCCAATGAATTAAGGGGCAAACCTTTATTGAATTGAACTTTTGATCTAGATTAAGAAATTCTGTATTCTGCCTAGAAGGTGATTGTTCCCTTCTTAAGCCTGAGATCCAAGCTGGAGCACCCTTTAGAGCTTCTTGAAGAGGTAGGATTTTGCGAATATTACAGCACTTATTCGGTTCACGCTTCCATAGCTCATCTCCGTGAATGCTTGCTTGTTCTTCTAAAGTAAGACTTGGTGTTTTCTTTTCGATTTGTAAGTGTGGATATTTTGCTTGGACACGGTCTATTAATTCATATGTTTCTTTAAAATGTAGGCCGGTCTCTAAAAATACAATCTTTGCATCAGGCTTAACTTTTGAAATTAAATCAATTAATAAGATTCCCTCAACACCAAAGCTACAAGCATAAATTAGCTCATCACCATAGGTTTTGTAAGCCCACTCAAGTACTTCAAGTGCACCTTTAGTTTCATTATCAATCGAAAAGCTAGGAATATTTTTCTCATTCCAATTTTCAAACTTCATTTTCTTTCCTCCAATTGACTAAAGAGAGTAGAGCGGAAAACCGATCTTTTTCAAAAGAAAGTTTATTTCCATTCAAGTTATCCTAAAAAGAAAAAGGCAGCCCAAATCTACAGTTTCGTAGACTTGAGCTGCCTCTAGTTTTTCTAGTCAGCAGGAACACATTTTACTTTAATCGTATTTTTTCTTGCTTTTCTACTTGAATAATTCTCCCATCTTGAACGACTAATGTGATTGTTCCAAATTTTAAACCACTAAGTAACGATTCCACGACCTCAATGATGGGTTTTAAGTCGTTGGCTTGGCTCATGGGCTTCCTCCTAGATATTAATTACAACTAAGTCTATCAGAATTGTATGAATTGTCAATTTGAAAAATGATAATTTATTAAAAAAATTTAGGGGCGATCGTTAAAGGCAAGAATTTCAAGTCAATGAGATAGAACATTAAAGTCAGAAAATGCAAGTGGAATATTTTATACTACGCTACTATTGCCCAGATTACGAATTCCTTATTTCTGACTTAAATATCAGTTCTTTTACAAAGTTGGTGAATATACAATTACTTAAGGAAGATAATAATGGAATAATAATTTTTTGTATTTAGAGGAGGTACGTTTTGTCGATACTTCATAACGAACCATTGGTTTCAGCGGTGATCGCGTGGTTTATTGCACAGTTCTTAAAGGTTATTATTCATTTGTTTAAAGAAAAGGACTTTGATATATCTAAGTTTTTTGCCTCTGGTGGTATGCCAAGTTCACATTCTTCTACGGTGACAGGATTAGCACTGAGTGTAGGGTTAACAGAAGGCTTTGAAAATGTTACTTTCGCAATCTCAGCGATTTTTGCGACGATTATTATGTATGATGCTTCTGGGGTTAGACTTGCAGTTAGTAAACATGCAAAGTTATTAAATGATTTTTTTCATGGGAGAATAAAAAATTATAAAGCATTAAATGAATTAGTAGGTCATACTTCATATGAAGTTGTTGTCGGTGCAATATTAGGCATAATCGTTGCTATATTTGTTTCAAAATTTTAGCGCTCAAATATAAATCAATTTGATTTATATTTTGGGCGTTTTTTTATCATCTTAAGAAAGAATAAATATGCAGTTAAGAAGGACACTCGTCGTAGTCACACAAATTACACTTACGACTCGGTCTTCACTTTAAGGTCCATCAATTTTTGCGAGTTTTCTTTAAAAATTCTTATGTCAAAATATAAAATAAATAGGCGAATTTACACTAAAGTTTGATAAAATATTGGTAGGATATGTAAATAAGGAGTGGAAAGATGAAAAGTACAGTAAATGAAAATAGTGCTTGGAAAAAGGTGGGTCGTTCGATATATCAACTTCGATATTTTATCATAGCAATATTAGCCGTGATTTCAATTTTTTTAGGTGTCTATTCTAAACATTTACCGGGCATTTTGGATGGGGATGGATTTAGAACACCTGGGGAATATGAAAAAGCTAAGAATGTATTGGAAAAAGAATTTGAACAATCACCCGACTCACTAATCATAATTCTTGAACGGAATAAAGGGGTAACCGATGCTAAATTCCAATCTGAAATTGAACGTGTCGTTAAAGAAGTTCAAAAAGAAAAGAATATAGCACAATTTCATCATCCTCTAAATAATCCAAGTATGAAAAAGAAGAATATCGCTTACTTATCTTTTTTATACAATGAAAAGGACCATGATAAGCTTGTTGATCTAAATAATAAATTTGCAAAAAAAGTAGAGTCCTTGTCAGATGATTCTGTGAAAATAGGTACAACTGGATTTACGATCATTAGTGATGTTATGAATAAAACTAGTCAAAAAGACTTAAAGAAGGCTGAAATGATTGGTGTTCCAATTGCGTTTATTGTACTATTTTTTGCATTTGGAAGTTTAGTTGCATCTGCTATTCCAATTATTATTGGTATGATTAGTATTTTAAGTACTTTTGGTATATTAGCCTTTATTGGAAAACATATTGAATTGTCAATCTTTGTATTAAATGTTGCACCGATGATTGGATTAGCACTATCAATCGATTTTGCACTGCTATTCGTTAGTCGTTATAAAACTGAATTACAGAATCATTCAACAGTGAAGGAAGCTATTAGTGTCACATTTGCAACAGCCGGCAGAGCGATTATTTTTTCTGGAATCTGTGTATTTATAGGTTTATCGGCACTTTATTTCATTAATATTGATTTATTTAGAAGTGTTGCAATCAGTGGCGCAGTTGTAGTTTTAGTTAGTTTATTTTTATCATTAACATTACTACCAGCTGTACTTTCAGCTCTTGGTAAAAATATTAATAAAGGTACGCTAAAATCGATTGCGAATCGAAGCCAAGACCAACAACAAGCAGTTTGGAGAAAATTTGCAAATTTCGTTATGAAAAGACCAGTCATTATGGCTCTAACATCGTTAATCATATTAGGTCTTTTTGTCATTCCAATTAGAGATGTGCACTTAAACATACCGACGATTGACGCATTACCGAAGGATGCAGCATCGCGAATTAATTATGAAAAATATCAAAAAGCGTTTCTTCCAGAAGCTCAAAAGCATGGGACAATTTCAATCGTATTGGCATCTAAAGATGATTTCTTAAATCAAGATCATTTAAACACCTTAGAAAACATACAGAAAAAACTTGAAAAAGATCAGAATGTTTATGAAGTAAAAAGCGTGTTGAATGCAGTTAATTTAGATGCAAAGCAAGTATTACCTGCTTTAAAAACTCCTAGTGCTTCAAAAATTCAGCCAGCGATTGATGCTTATATTAAAAATAATAAAACATATATACAAGTTTTCCTGAATTCTAATCCGAAATCAGAAAAAGGGAAGCAATGGGTACGAGATTTTGAGCATAAATATAAAGGAAAAATTGAAGGCCTTAACTATACTGTAGGTGGTCAAGTTAAATTCGAACAAGAATTATTTGATGAGATTACAGATAATATTTTATACGGTTTACTTGTCATTATGGTAAGTACTTTCATCATATTAATGATTGCTTTTAGGTCAATTATCATCCCAATCAAAGCAATACTAATGAATGTATTATCACTAAGTGCAACTTTTGGAATTATTACGTGGCTATTCCAGGGTGGGAAATTTGGATTACCTCAATCTGATATTATGTTGATTTTACCAGTGTTTGTCTTTGGATTAGTTTTTGGCTTAAGCATGGACTATGAAGTATTTTTAATGTCAAGAATGCAAGAGTTATATTATGAATCTGGAGATAATACTTATTCGACTAGAGAAGGTTTAGTATCGACGAGTCGTATTATTACATCAGCAGCGTCCATTATGATCGTTATAACTGGAGCATTTGCTTTTACTGATATGGTACCGGTAAAACAAATGGGAATCGGTATCGCAATAGCTATATTCTTGGACGCTACAATCGTTCGCTTAGTCTTAGTTCCAAGCTTAATGCAGTTATTTGGAAAATGGAATTGGTGGTTTCCATTTAGTAAAAACAATATCGAAGAACGATCGAAAAAAGTTGTGTAAATTAAAAAGGAAACTGCTATTCATTTAAAGATGGATAGTAGTTTTTTTGTACTGTAAGAACTCTAAATAGGGAAAGATGAAGAAAATCGATGTGGTTTCCAATTTTATATGTCTGTCTTAACCTTAAATCGATCCAGTCGGCGAATTTTCATTAAATTTATCGGAAGTTGTCTATCTGTGTAAAAATTCCCAATTTTTTGAAACCGTAGAAAATAAGTGGTCAAATTTGGTAAACTATAATTATGGAAAGAGGGGAGAAGTAAAAATGTTAAAAAGATCTTTTAGAGCAATTTTAATAAGCTGTCTTGTATTAACGATTAGCTTATTAGCCGCATGTGGTAACAATAATGATAAGACTGCAAAAGGGAATAAGCATGTGAAAAACCCAATTGCAACGATAACTGTAAAGGATTATGGTGTCATTAAAGCTGAATTATATCCTAAAATTGCGCCAAATACAGTAGATAATTTCATTTCACTAGCAAACAAAGGGTTTTATAATGGTTTAACGTTCCATCGAGTTGTTAGAGATTTTGTCATTCAAGGTGGAGATCCAGAGGGAACTGGTAACGGTGGTCCAGGATATACTATTAAAGGGGAATTTACATCAAACGGTTTTAAAAATAATTTAAAACATACAACAGGTGTATTATCAATGGCAAGAACTGGTGAACCTAATAGTGCTGGTAGTCAATTTTTCATAATGGCTAATGATACACCAGACCTTGATGGACAATATGCATCATTTGGTAAAGTGATTGAAGGAATCGATATTGTTAAAAAAATCGATGAAGTTGAAGTAGATTCAATGGAAAAACCTGTAACTCCTGTAGTAATCGAATCAATTAAGATTGATACAAAAGGTGAAAAATATAGTAAACCGAAAACTCAAAAAGAATAAGCATATGTAATAATTACATAAACGTAAAAAACTACTTCCTATAATGAAGTAGTTTTTTTATTTACATTAAATGTAGATTATAAGCCTTTTTTTACTTTACCAGACCAAAGCTTGAAGCCGCCTTTAAGTTGGTAAAGCTCCATTACGCCTTGTTTACGTAAAATACGTGCAGCTTGTCCAGGACGAACGCCCATTTGATCGTATAAATATACTGCCTGATCTCTACGAATTTCTTTTGAACGCGTTTTTAGTTGTGCGAACGGAATATTACGAGCACCTAATATATGGCCGTTCTTAAAATCTTCTTGATCGCGTAAGTCAATTAGTTGAGCTTTACGTAAGCCAGCACGAAATTCTTCCTCAGTTAACGTTTTAATTAAACGTTTTTGGTAGAAATACATTACTGTTGAGTATACAATGATACCTAGTACGACAAAAATTACTGGTAAAAACTGATTCAAATTTTTCATCACCTTTCAATTACCTACTTATCTTATTATAATTCTCTAATAGGATTGTGCAAGAAACTTTCATTAAAAAAGTAAAATTTTAAACAAAAAAGAGGAGTTTATCAACATGGCAAAGACTAAGTGGAACTTTATTAATAGTGGAGTGAAATCTGGTAGCTATAATATGGCACTTGATGAATGCTTAATTAAATGGCAAAGTGAAGAAGGCTTTCTACCAACCTTACGTTTTTATGAATGGGAAAATCCTACTGTCACAATTGGTTATTTCCAAAAGAATCAAGAAATTAGTTTAGATGCATTAAAAAAATACAATGGTGACTTCGTTAGACGACAAACTGGTGGTAGAAGTGTACTACATCATGAAGAACTAACTTATAGTGTAATCGTTCCAGAAAGCTATCCGAATATGCCTGTATCAGTAACTGAAGCATATAGAGTTATTTCAATGGGAATTTTGGAAGGGTACAAGCTTCTAGATCTAGATGCATCGTTTTCAGTACCAAAAACTGCTGAAGAAAAAAATCAACTTAAAAACCCAGCAAGTGCAGTATGTTTCGATGCTCCATCTTGGTATGAAGTCGTAGTGAACGATAAAAAAATTGCTGGAAGTGCTCAAACTAGACAAAAAGGCTCAATTCTTCAACACGGGTCAATTCCATTAAATATTGATGTTGATATGCTATATGACCTATACATTTTCTCTTCAGATGCCGTAAAAGAGAAAATGAAGAAAAGATTCTTAGATCGCGCAACTTGGATTAATGCAGAAAGTGCAACTCCAAAAACAATGGCGGATCTATACGAAGCATTTGAAAAAGGATTTGAAATTGGACTAGACATTGAGTTAGTTCCATATGAATTAACAGAAGCACAAGAAAAAGAAGTTCAAGACCTACTAGCTACAAAGTATAGCACTGAGGAATGGAACTTACGTAAATAATTTTATATGTAATAGGTAGTTTTGAGGAAAGCCTTTTTGGCTTTCTTTTTTTTGTGGGGATTAAAGGGGTAACAGGGCAATGGTGCAAATTAACCTGGAGATTCAATTATAAAAGTGATAAGAGCAAATAAAAAGGACAAAGCAGCAAATAAAACCAGCTGAACGCAAATACCAGTGAAATAAGTGCTAATAAACAATGAAGTGCAAATAAACATGAAGTGCAAATAAGCAGGGCGAAAGTGCAATTAAAAATAGGAAAAATGCAAATAAAATCCGAGAATCGCAATTAAAAATGATAAAAGTGCAAATAAAACAAAAATATACCCATACCCCTTAGGGTATTGCAGTGTGATTCGTACTTAAATCAAGTCATCTTGACCTTTAAAATTTATTTGAATGGCCGATTTAAGTGTAATTTGAAGAAAAATCGGTTCATTTTAAAGAAAAACATTTAGTATTACTTTAAAAATTTGCAAATCAGTTAAAAAATACATGTAATGCAGTTGTTTTCATATGCAAACAGCTTACAAAACAAAAATAACCCTTAAACCCCAAGCGGTGCGCTACAAATAATAAAAGAACATCAAAATGAGCTTCCTACCATTTCCAATGTTTTATTTTTAATTGGGGTCAATACTAAGCAATAACGTGGAGAAGGGGTGATTGGATGAAACCTTTTGTACCAAAACTTGTTTATTTTGAGCCTCAAGCTTTAGAGTATCCTTTAGGTAGGGAGTTAAAAGAGAAATTTGAGAAAATGGGGCTAGATATTAGAGAAACGACTTCCCATAATCAAATTCGTAATTTACCTGGTGAGAATGATATTGAAAAGTATCGTATTGCAAAATCAACTTTAGTTGTTGGATTACGTAAAACATTAAAATTCGAGACTTCTAAACCTTCTGCGGAGTATGCTATTCCACTTGCTACAGGTTGTATGGGACATTGTCATTATTGTTATTTACAAACTACTCTTGGTTCAAAGCCGTATATTAGGGTTTATGTTAATTTAGAGGATATTTTCGCACAAGCAGAAAAATATATGAAGGAGCGGGAGCCTGAGATTACAAGGTTTGAGGCAGCGTGTACTTCGGATATAGTAGGGATTGATTATTTAACTCACTCGCTTAAGAAAACAATTGAATTTATTGGACAAACTGAGTTTGGTCGTTTACGATTTGTAACGAAATTTCCACATGTTGATCATTTACTCGATGCAAAACATAATGGGAAAACAACATTTAGATTTAGTATAAATTCTAGGTATGTTATTAAAAATTTTGAACCTGGCACAGGTTCTTTTGATGAGAGAATAGAAGCTGCGAAAAAAGTTGCGCATGCAGGTTATCCATTTGGTTTTATAGTGGCACCTATTTATATGCATGATGAGTGGGAAGAGGGCTATGAAGAGCTCTTTATTCGGTTGAAGGATGCATTAGGTGAATTGGCCGATGAGAAAATGACGTTTGAGCTAATTCAGCATCGTTTTACTAAGCCTGCAAAAAAAGTGATTTTAGAGAGGTATCCTAATACGAAGCTTGAGATGGATGAAGAGAAAAGGAAATATAAATGGGGGAAATACGGAATTGGAAAATATGTTTATCAAAAGGAAGAGGCTGCTTCAATCGAAGAGACAATCTCCAGCTATATAAATAAATATTTTCCGAATGGTGAAATTCAATATTTTACTTAAATGTGTATCTAATTAATAGGTACACTCTTTTTATTTTTGACATATTCTTATACAGTAGGACTATCTATCGATTCTAGTTCATGTTAATTGCTCTTTTGGCATATGTATTGTATCATTTTAACTGATGCTTATTGTAACGGATAAAAGTTTGAATTACTGTATTGGAGGAAGAACATGCCCACACCTAGTATGGAAGATTATATAGAACAAATTTACCTTTTAATTGAAGATAAAGGGTATGCTCGTGTTTCTGATATTGCTGAAGCCTTATCAGTACACCCATCGTCGGTGACCAAAATGGTTCAAAAACTTGATAAAGACGAGTATTTAATTTATGAAAAGTATAGAGGACTTATCTTAACGCAAAAAGGTAAAAAAATGGGGAAAAAGCTTGTTTATCGCCATGTTTTACTTGAGCAATTCCTACGTATTATTGGTGTTGATGAAAAATTAATCTATCAAGATGTTGAAGGAATGGAACACCATATGAGTTGGGAAGCGGTTGATCGAATTGGAGAATTAGTTCAATACTTTGAAGAAGATAAAGAGCGAATTGAAGCATTAAAATATATCCAAAAATCGAATGAAGAGCAACAATCGAATTCGAATAAATAAAAAGACCGTGCTTAGTAGGAAGCACGGTCTTTCTTTTTGCCCTTTTCACCTTCAATCACAGTTAAGTGGCTCGAATCCTTTATTCGTTTTTTTAATAAAGGGCTGGAGGTACTTTTTCTTGAAGTGGGCTTTGATTTGTTCATCGATTTTTTTATCGGACTTGATTTTTGTGTGTTATATTTTTTTATCGTTTGTTTTGCAGCCTTTCGATAAGAATCCTGTTGGCTTCTTTGACTGTTTGAAGAGGTAAAAACTCTATAAATAAAATAAAGAATTAAAAGGATTAATCCTATAAACAAAAACCTTTGTAATATTTTTGCTGGTTCGTGTATCAACTGAGCAATTAAGCCAAAAAGTGCTAATGCAATGATTCCATAAAATATTGATGTGTACACTTTTTGATTCACTTTAAGCACCTCCTAAGTGAAGAGTAAATTTGTTATTAATTGTATTAGAAAAAATATGGTTTCTTATAGTTTATTACATTTTATCCAATAAGTTGATATTTTTTATAAAATTCTGTCAATTATCTGATGTTATTTTTTTCCATGTCCATCAGTCGGTTAAAAGAGGCGATCGATACTTCAACTTGATCATCAGTAGGTTCTTTTGTCGTTAATAATTGAAGCCATAATCCTGGGTAGCCAACCCATCTTAATATTGGAATGTTTCGAACTTTATTTGTTAATTGTAAAACTTCGAATGATACGCCTATTACAACTGGAATTAATAAAAGTCTATCTACAATCCTTAACCAAAGTGGGCTTGTTGGAACTAAGAAGTAAATAAACATGCCAACAATTACAGTAAATAGAATGAAACTACTACCACAACGATAATGTAGTCGTGATTGTGATTGAACGCCTTCAATTGTTAAAGGTATATTGTTTTCAAATGCGTTAATTACTTTATGTTCGGCACCGTGATACATAAATACTCTTTTAATAAATGGAGTTAACGAAACTAAATAAATATAAATTAACAGAAAACCTAGTTTTAAAATACTTTCTATTACGACTTGTTGAAAATCGGTTTCGAATATTGGTTTCAATGTTGCTGCTAGTAGAACGGGCACAAGTGTGAAAATAACTTTTCCAACTAAAAATGATAAAACGGCAAGTAATGAAAGCCCAAGGTAAGTTGCAAGTTTACCTTTTTGTTTTTCACGTTCAATTGCTATTTTTTCATCATCTTTTGGATCAACACCATATCTATCAGTGGAATAGTTTAAATGCTTAGATCCATTGATGCTTGCTTGAACAATCGCGACTACACCACGGACAAATGGAATTTTTTTTAATTTTTGCATTGTCCGATTTATATGTATCGGTTCTTCATAATATTGTATTTCATCATTTGATCTGCGTATTGCAGAGACTGTATGTGTTTTGCCACCAAACATTACACCCTCAACGATTGCTTGACCCCCATATACTGCTTTATTCTTCTCTCTCATGTTGCACCAACCTAAACTTGTATTTATCTATTTATATCTATTGTAAATGTAAGCATTATAAAGGTGCAAGTATAAGAAGTAGGAAAATAAAAATAATAATTTAAATATTTTTAATTTTCAAATAAATAATCAGATTCACATTAAAAATTTCTTTGTTGGACATAATACAGTAAGATATTTAGCAATGTATGGAAAGGGAAATGTTAGATGGACAAAGGGCATAAAGAGCAAGAAGAGAATAAAGAACAAGAAAAGCAGGGTCAAGATCAAAACCAAGGTCAAGATCAAAACCAGGAACAAAATCCAAACCCAGACCAAACTCCGGCTGAGAATCAAGTTCAGGGTGGGCAAGGAGATTCTAATGGAAATACGAATTTTAATAAGATCGTAAGTATTGGCTTTTTTGGTGGGGTATTTTGGTCCACTATTTTGTTAGTTCTTAGTTATTTTGATTTTACTCAAATTGGTCCGAATTTTGTTTTAGAAAAAATTAAGCTTGGAAAATGGGCACATGGTTACATAGAAAACCTCATTTCAATTGTAGGAATTGGAATCATTTCAATTATAATCGCATTTGTATTTTACTTTATTGGTAAAAGGTTTACTGGTGTTCTTCCGGGAATATTTTTTGGATTAATTCTTTGGGTCATTGTTTTTATCGTGCTCGGTAAAATAGCATTTGATTTAAAAGCAGTTAAGGATTATTCATCTGATACAACAGTTACAACTATCTGTGTATTCATTTTATACGGAACATTTATTGGATATTCTGTTTCATTTGCATTTCAAGAACAAAAGACATATTTGCGTGGCTATTCAAAATAGTCTGGCCTATGATAAAATAAAGCTTGGGTATTCCAAAATATGCGTTTTTGGGATAAATATGCTGAAATGATGGGTGGAGACTTTTAAATGGCTAAGTTTTTATTGTTAAATGGACCTAATCTAAATATGCTCGGTCAAAGAGAAGTTTCTATCTATGGTTCAACTACATTAAAGGATATTGAGGATCATGTATCATCACTAGCACATGAAAATGGAGATACAATTGATTGCTTTCAATCTAATCATGAAGGTGATTTAATCGATAAACTTCATGCGGCAAATAATGTCTATGATGGGATTCTTTTTAATCCAGGCGCATTTACTCATTACAGTTATGCAATTCGTGATGCAATTGCTAGTATTACTGTTCCAACGATTGAAGTACACATTTCAAATATACATAAGAGAGAAGAGTTCCGACATACTTCAGTTTTAGCTGCAGTTACTGTAGGACAAATCGTAGGATTAGGTGTGTATGGATATGATTTAGGGTTAAGTGCGTTACAAAAGATTAGTAGGGGAGAGAAAAATAATGGAAAAAATTAACAAGTTACGTGAGACTTTAGTAGAAAAAGGTTTAGACGCATTATTAATTACTAGTACATACAACAGACGTTATATGACGAATTTTACAGGTTCTGCAGGTGTTGCTTTAATAACTCAGGACAAAGCTTTATTCATTACTGATTTCCGTTATATTGAGCAAGCTACTAGCCAATGTGTTGGCTATGAAATTGTAAAACATGAAGGTTCTATTCCTGCAGAAGTTGCTGCATTAACTGAAAAATTAGGAGTTTCAAAACTTGGATTTGAACAAGATTATGTTACATTTACAGAATTCGGTTCATATCGCAAAGTTGTAAAAGCTGAATTAGTGCCAGTAAGCGGATTAATTGAAAAATTACGTTTAATTAAAACTGATGCAGAAATTTCAATTATTAAAGAAGCTGCTAAAATTGCAGAATCTGCTTTTGATCATATTTTAGGATTTATCCGTCCGGGTGTTACAGAATTAGAAGTATCAAATGAATTAGAATTTTTCATGCGTAAATTAGGTGCAACTTCATCATCTTTTGATACAATTGTTGCTTCTGGTGCACGTTCTGCACTTCCACATGGTGTAGCATCTGAGAAAGTAATTGAAATCGGTGACTTTGTAACATTAGATTTTGGTGCATACTATAAAGGTTATGTTTCAGATATGACTAGAACTGTATCTGTTGGTGAGCCTAAAGATGAATTAAAGAAAATTTATGAAATCGTTCTTGAAGCTCAATTACGCGGTGTTAACGGAATTAAGGCAGGAATTACAGGTAAAGAAGCGGATGCTTTAACTCGTGATTATATTACAGAAAAAGGTTATGGAGAATATTACGGACATGGTACAGGTCATGGTATTGGACTTGAAGTACATGAGGGACCTGGAGTTTCATTCCGTTCTGATACAGTATTAGAGCCAAATATGATCGTAACTTGCGAACCTGGTATTTACATTCCAAATTTAGGTGGAGTTCGTATAGAAGACGATTTAATCGTTAAAACTGGTGGTAACGAAAACTTAATGTCTTCACCAAAAAATCTAATCATACTATAAGTTTTCATTAGATTAGAAAATAGAACTACACAAAATGTGTATTTTACTTTATGATATAAAGTTGTAAAAGAAATTCATGGTAAGCGAAATGGTTCTTTTTTTACACGATACATATTATTAGGACCATTTCATTTTTTAGGAGGATATTTTAATGATTTCAGTAAACGATTTTCGTACGGGTTTAACAATTGAAACTGACGGTGGCCTTTGGCAAGTAATTGACTTCCAACACGTTAAACCGGGTAAAGGTGCTGCATTCGTACGTTCAAAACTTCGTAATCTACGCACAGGTGCTGTTCAAGAAAAAACATTCCGTGCAGGTGAGAAAGTTGCAAAAGCACATATTCAAAACCGTAAAATGCAATACTTATATGCTAACGGTAACCAACATGTATTCATGGACAATGAGTCTTATGAACAAATTGAATTACCAGAAGCAAACATTGAACGTGAATTAAAATTCCTTAAAGAAAATATGGAAGTTTATATCATGACTTTTGAAAGTGAAATTTTAGGTGTTGAATTACCAAATACAGTTGACTTAAAAGTAGTTGAAACTGAACCTGGTATCAAAGGTGATACAGCTTCAAACGTTACAAAACCAGCTACTATGGAAACAGGTTTAGTAGTTCAAGTACCAATCTTCATTAATGAAGGTGAATTATTAATTATTAACACTACTGAAGCTAGCTATGTTTCACGTTCAAAAGCTTAATTAATAAATATAAAAATTGGAGGCACTTATTTATGAAGTGTCTCTTTTTCGTATTAACAAATTTAAATAAGTAAGGGTGATGAAAATGGTTACATCAATCGTTCTTTGGGCATTGATCATCATTTGTTTTGCTTTAGCGTTTATTGCGTTAATCAAACCAATTATTCCTGGTGTTCCTGTTTTATGGGTAGGTTTTTTAATATATTATTTTGGTATTAATAAAAGTAATTTAAATCTGTCTTTTTGGATCATAATGGTGATTTTTACAGCAGTTATCTTTTTAGCGGATTTTCTAGCGAATGCATATTTTCTTAAAAAATATGGGAGTACAAAAACAGGTGAAAGAGTAGGTTGTTTAGCTGTAATCGTTGGTTCGTTTGTTTTTCCTCCGTTTGGCTTAATCATTGTCCCGTTTATTTCTGTTTTTGTAGCAGAAAAATTACAAGGTAAGGATACGAAAGAATCAATCAAATCTGCCTGGGCTACAGTACTTTCATTTATAAGCAGCTCGTTAGCGAAAGCGATTTTGCAGGTTATTATGGTTATTATCTTTTTTGTTTATCTAGTTTTTTAATTATATTTGAGAAGTAAGTTCAGTGGATTATTACTTGCTTTTTTCGGTGGGCGAGACCTGAGTGTCTTCTATCCTGTGGGGGTTCATGAGTAAGTAAAACAGCAGAAATTCCGAAAAAGGTTACTCATAAAGTGCTCATGAGTAAGTAAAACAGCAGAAATCCCCAAAAAAGGTTACTCATAAAGGGTTCATGAGTAAGTAAAACAGCGGAAATCCCGGAAAAGGTTACTCATAAAGAGTTCATGAGTAAGTAAAACAGCGAAAATCCCGAAAAAGGTTACTCATAAAGGGTTCATGAGTAAGTAAAACAGTAGAAATCCCGAAAAAGGTTACTCATAAAGGGCTCATGAGTAAGTAAAACAGCAGATATCCCGAAAAAGGTTACTCATAAAGGGTTCATGAGTAAGTAAAAAAGCAGAAATCCCCAAAAAGGTTACTCATAAAGGGTTCATGAGTAAGTAAAACAGTGGAAATCCCGAAAAAGGTTACTCATAAAAGGTTCATGGGTAAGAAAAAAAGCAGAAATCCCGAAAAAGGTTACTCATAAAGTGTTCATGAGAAAGTAAAATGGTCTGAAGTTAAAAAATTAATGGGAATCCACTACCACCAAATTTACTGAGTAGATCCTGTTAGTCGCTACTTTACATATTGATAATTCACCACTCTAAAGAGAGAAGTTAGAAAACTTCTCTCTTTTTTTATGTCTTCTAACTAATGTTTGTCTTCTGAAATGGACATGTTCAGCATATTAGTAATAAAAAGACTGAAAAAAGGTGTGTAGCTATGAAGGACTGGATTGAATCAATGGATCGAGCAGTTTTGAGTATGGGGATGCTTAGGGTTTTTGGAGGAAGTGTGGAATTGATTGCAGCTTTTACAATATTGTATTTGAACGATATTAAGAAGGCTTTAGCTGTAAATAGTGTTTTGGCCACTGTTGGTCCAATTATTCTGATTTCAACGATGGCAATTGGAATTATAGGTGTTGCATCTAAATTAGACCCTATTCGATTAGTTTTAGTAGTATGTGGTGTGTTTTTAATATTATTAGCAGTTTTTAAATGATAGGATGTGACCTTTATGGAAGAGGTTTTCAATGTAATTCCTACTTTGTTAAAAGAAAAGTTACAGCGTTCTTATGGAGACCTTCGTTATGTAGAGGAGCTAAGGCTAAGGGTCGGACGCCCGGTTGAGGTGATCTCTAATAATGAGTCCAACTTTATTCCTTATATTTTAACGGAAGAGGAAGGTAGCCAAATACTTGGGAAGCTTAGTCAGTTTTCCATTTATACAATTGAAGAAGAATTGAAAAAAGGCTACATCACAATAAAAGGTGGACATCGGGTCGGGCTTGCTGGTCGAGTCGTTACTGAAAATGGACTTGTTAAAATGATTCGAGATATTAGTTCTTATAATTTTCGGATTGCGAAAGAAAAAGTTGGAATAGCTAATCCATTTGTTAAGTATGTTTATGAAGGAAGATGGAAGAATACAATGCTGATTGGCCCACCACAAGCAGGTAAGACAACATTACTAAGAGATTTTGCGAGAGTCGTTAGCCAAGGTGATGTCGTAAGAGGAATTAGGCCTGGTAAGGTTGGGATTGTTGACGAACGATCGGAAATAGCAGGTTCAGTAAAAGGGGTTCCTCAATATACATTTGGTGAAAGAATCGATGTATTAGATGCTTGTCCAAAGGCTGAGGGGATGATGATGCTTGTTAGGTCAATGAGTCCTCATGTCATCCTTGTAGACGAAATAGGAAAAAAAGAAGATGTTGACGCGATTTTAGAGGCCATCTTTGCTGGTGTTCAATTAATTGTAACAGTGCATGGTTACTCGTTAGAGGAGATAAAGAAGCGGCCATCATTACAACCATTGTTTCAAAATGCGACTTTTGAGCGATTTATCGAAATTTCGAATTTTCCTTCGCCAGGTACTGTAACGGATATAAAAAATAAAAATTGCACTAGTTTATTTCATTCTAGGGCGGTGCTTTAAATGAGATGGATTGGAGCGCTTTTTATCATCTTTTCAACAAGTTGGCTTGGATTTTATTTTGCAGGTCGATTATCAGAACGAACAAAAGAACTAAGGGGTTGGAAACTAGCTCTCCAATCTCTTGAAGCAGAGGTTATGTATAGTCAATTGCCACTGCAAGAAGCATTTCGAAGAATCTCTAGTCAATTAAAAGGCCCGATTAATGGGTGTTTACAGGATTTTGCAACTCAACTTGAGACAAGCGCATTGACAGCAAAAGAGGCCTGGGAAAGTTCATTAATGAAATATGCAAAAACAGTCTCCATTAAAGAGTCAGATCTCCAAGTATTATTACAGTTTGGTGAGACGATTGGAATGCATGATAAATATTCACAGCAAAAACAAATTATTTTGGCATTAAAACATTTAGAAAGAGAAGAACAAGAAGCGATCGATTCGCAAGCTAGTTATGAACGGATGTCAAAAATGCTAGGCGTTTTAAGTGGAATTTTAATCGTTATATTACTCTTGTAGGAGGGGTTTAAGTTGATTACAAATTATGCATTAATGTTTCAAATAGCTGGAATTGGGGTAATTGCTGCGATTATCCACGCTGTCTTAAAAAAAGCAGGACAAGAAGAGTTCGCTACTTGGACAATTATTACTGCATTTATAATCGTGTTTTTACAAGTCATCACAAAAGCTGGTGATCTTTTTAATAAAGTTAAGGATGTATTTCTATTTCATTAGATTAGGAGTGAAAGCGTAATGGAAATCATCCAAATTGTCGGTATAGGATTATGCGCTACATTTATCATTCTATTATTAAATCAATTTAAGATGAATAATTTCAATTTAGCAATAACTGTTTTTATAAGCTGTGTATTATTTTTATTTTTACTAGATAAGGTTCAATACTTACTGCATGAAATTCAAAAATTAGCAAATCAAGCAAATATAAAAAATATTTACGTTGAAACTTTATTAAAAATCATTGGGATTGCATATATAGCTGAGTTTGGAGTACAGATTACAAAAGATGCTGGACAGGGTGCGATCGCTTCCAAAATTGAATTAGGTGGTAAAATCCTTATTTTGGTACTTGCAGTTCCTATTTTGACAGCATTAATTGAAACAATCTTAAGCTTTTTACCTAAAGTTTCTTAAACGTAAGGGAAGGAGGACATTATGGCCAAAAAATTAACAGTTTTTCTTCTTTTCTTTACCTTCTTTTTTTTAGTACCAAAATATGTACAAGCTGCTCCTCCACCTGCTGAAATCGTAAATGAACAAATACAAAAGCTAGGGATCGATGATGTTCAACAATATTGGGATGAAGTTGTGAATAAATATGGTGGCTTTTTACCTGAAAGTCAAAAAGGTGACTTTATCCAATTTGTAAAGGGAGAAAAGAAATTTTCAATACAAGAATGGTTTATCGCATTTGGTAAATATATATTTTTTGAGTTATTAAGCAATGGGAAAATATTAGGAATCCTAATTATGCTAGTCATTTTCAGTTCACTCCTCCAGTCATTACAAAATGCTTTTGAGAAAAGTACAATCAGTAAAATTGCAGATAATGTAGTTTTTCTAGTTTTAGTAGTTTTCGCTTTAAATAGCTTTTATGTGGCAACTCAAGCCACGCAAGATGCAATTACAGTCATGATTGATTTTTTAAGAGCATTAATCCCTATTTTACTAGCTTTAATTGCAACCTCTGGTGGCGTAATATCCGTTGGCTTCTTTCACCCAATCTTAATATTTTTAATGCATACAAGCGGATTACTAGTAACGTATTTTGTCTTACCTCTAATTCTCGTATCAACAATTTTAAGTATTGTAAGCATCATTAATGATGAGTTAAAGGTGACAAAATTAGCAGCTTTAATAAGAAATGTTGCAGTTGGTGTATTAGGGATCTTTTTAACTATTTTTTTAGGGGTTTTAGGTGTACAAGGTATGACGACAGCAGTAACAGATGGAGTAGCTGTAAAAACGGCTAAATTTGTGACAAGTAACTTTATTCCGGTTGTTGGGAAAGTATTTGCTGATGTTACGGATACAGTTATTAGTGCGTCTTTATTACTTAAAAATACAGTTGGGATTGTAGGTTTAGTGACACTTTTAGCAATCATCGTTTTCCCAGCTATTAAAATATTAGTTTTAGCGTTAATTTATAAATTCTCAGCTGCAATCCTTCAACCAGTGGGTAGTAAAAATATCATTAGCACGATCGATACGATCGGAAAAAGTGTAACGTATTTATTCGTTTGTTTATCGATTGTTTCATTAATGTTTTTCTTAAGTATGACATTAATAATAGCGGCAGGAAATATTGTCGTCATGTTTAGGTAGGTGAAAAGATGGAATTCTTTATACATTGGGTATCAAATATTATCGTCTATATATTAGTTGCAACGATTATTATGATGTTAATTCCAAATTCCGGCTTAGCGAAATATGTGCGATTTGTTGCGAGTCTATTATTAATCGTCATGATGCTTCAACCGATTTTTCAACTTTTTAAAGTGAATATTAAAGAAGTTCTAGCTGGATACCAATCTACAACTTATCAAGCGAATAACGAAATAAAAAATGAAATAAATAATAAGAAAAGTGAAATACAAGAAGCAGAACGTGCATATATATTAAAACAAATGGCTGTCCAAATGAAAAAAGAAGTTGAAAAAAGCTTTACGAAAGAATTTGAACAGGTAATTACAAACGTGGATTTACAAGTAAAAGATGGAGTAAATACAGTAAAAACGGCCCAGGACCTATCTAAAGTAACCGTTTACGTTAGTCCGAAGAAAGATGAGACAAGCAATGTAGAACCTGTTCAAGAAGTTTCAATCAATACTGATCAACCAGTGCAGACAGACGATGAAAAAATTAAACAACAAGAGTTACAAACTTTTTTAGCAAATAAATGGGAGCTTGAGGACAAGCAAATTGAAGTCAAAATGGAAGGAGGGGAGTAATGACAAATGAAGAAAAAGATTCCACCAATAAAATTAGCAGACTTTCTAAAAGGGAATGGCGATGATAAAACCTCTTCTGAAAAAGGACAAAGTCCATTTAAATTTTCGAGAAAATATGTACTAGCCCTACTAGGACTCGGGATTTGTTGGATGCTTGCAAGTGGTCTATTTTCAAATGCGAATCAAAAAACGAATTCAATGATTTCACCGTTGTCGACTGAAACTAGTGGAAAACCAAAGAATGAAAATGCTGTTGAGACTCTTGGTAGTGGTGGTGGAAATTCATCGTCTAGCAAAATAGAAGAATTTGAAAGGAAATATGAGCAACAGTTAACAGACACTTTAAATAATATGGCTGGTGTAAGTAATGTAAAAGTAGAAGTAAATCTTGAAGGTAGTGAGAAGAAAGTCTATCAAACAAATAAAACAAACCGTACTCAGGAAACTGATGAAACAGATAAACAAGGCGGGAAAAGAAATATTGATGATCAATCTCAAGAAGAGCAAGTAGTCATTATAGATAACGGTGATAAACAAGAACCTGTTATAGTCGAAACTGAAATGCCAAGAATTAGAGGAGTACTTGTTATTGCTAAGGGCGCAGATAATCTTGAAGTAAAAAGCATGATTCGAGAAGCTGTAACACGATTACTTGATGTACCAAGCTATCGTGTATCTGTATTACCAAAAAAATAAGAGGAAGAAGGTAAAATTTAAATGAAAAAACAAACAATTTGGTTATTAACAATGTTAAGTTTAGTTGTTGTATTATCAGTGTATTATGTCACAACGCCTGATAATTTAAAAACTACAAGTTTTATGGACATGAATAATAATACTGATACAAGTTCATTAGACTCAACTCCTAAAGACTCAACTCCTAAAGACTCAACTCCTAAAGACACTAAGAAATCTGATTCTTCTAAACAAGGCGATAAAGAAACAACTTCTCAAGAAAATTCAACTAGTGAAGTATTCCTAAAACAACGTATGGAACAAGAAGATCAAAGAAGTCAATTAATCGATGAATATAAAGCTACAGTAGACTCAGCAACTGCAACTGCAGAAGAAAAAAGTGTAGCATTTACTAATATGAACGAGCTTCAAAAATTAACTGCATTAGAATCAGATGTAGAAACAATGATTAAAGAAGCAGGTTATAAAGATGCATTAGTTCGTACAGACAAAGACGAAGTAAAAGTAGATGTAACTTCATCTAAAGCAAGTAGAAAAGCAGCAAACGATATTATTCAAATGACAAGAAGTGTTCTTGGAGAAAAATTAGTTGTAGTACAATTCCAAGTTAAATAATTTAGAAGTATTAGCCAGCAGACCTATTCTGCTGGCTCTTTAATTTTTCTAAAAAGCATATAATGAATAACCATAATATTTTGACTATTCTATTTTCGGTGCCCTTCCTGTCTTTCCTTTTCCCTGTTATAATAGGTTATACCAAAATATTTTAGATAAGGAATGATATAATAAATATTCCTAGTAAAATGGCTAAAAATAAGTAGGAATTTGCCTGTTTAAAATAATTTGTTGAAAAGTTTAGTATTAGGTTATAAGATTAGACTATATGTCTTAAGGGGTGAACAGAAATGAAAATTCATGAAATTAGAGAATTAATTAAGTTAATCGATCAATCAACAATTAATGAATTCGAATTCGAAGATAATGGTGCTATAGTTAAAATTAAAAAAGGTGGACAAACAACTGTTGTTTCACAAACAACTCCAGTTGTACTCCAAGAAGTAGCTCCAATTGTTACAGCTGCTCCAGTTGCAACATTAGAAAGACCAGCTGCAGAAGTTGCTGCTCCTGTAGTTGAAAAAGAAGATACTAGTAACTTACATAAGATTACATCACCAATGGTAGGTACATTCTATGCATCGCCATCTCCTGATGCAAAAGAGTACGTATCAATTGGCGATCGTATTAAAAATGATTCAATCGTATGTATCGTTGAAGCAATGAAGCTATTCAATGAAATTGAAGCTGAAATTGAAGGCGAAATCGTTGAAGTACTTGCTAAAAATGGTCAATTAGTAGAATACGGTCAACCATTATTCGTGGTAAAGGCTTAAGTATCTACAAAATCAAAAGTACTTTACTAGAGAAGGTGAAGAAATGAAAAAGGTTTTAATCGCGAATCGTGGAGAAATCGCCATTCGTATTATTCGAGCATGTAAAGAATTAAATATCGAAACAGTTGCTATTTACTCTGAAGGAGATAAAGAAGCATTACATGTTCAAATGGCTGATGAAGCATATTGTGTAGGTCCAAAATTATCAAAAGATAGTTATTTAAATATGACGAACATCATTAGTATTGCAAAACTAACAGGTTGTGATGGAATCCATCCAGGTTATGGTTTCTTATCTGAAAATGCTAGTTTTGCAGAATTATGTACTGAATGTAATGTGAAATTCATTGGACCGACAGCTGACTCCATTTCAAAAATGGGTACTAAAGACGTTGCTCGTGAAACAATGAAAGAAGCAGGAGTTCCTGTTGTACCTGGTTCACAAGGTATTATTGAAAGTATTGAAGATGGTAAAAGAATTGCTGCAGAAATTGGCTATCCTGTTATTATCAAAGCTACAGCTGGTGGCGGCGGTAAAGGTATTCGTGTAGCAAAAGATGAAGCTGAATTAGAAAAAGGTATTCAAATTACCCAACAAGAAGCTCAAACTGCATTCGGAAATCCAGGCGTATATCTTGAAAGATATATTACTGATTTTAGACATGTTGAAATTCAAGTTTTAGCAGATGAACACGGTAATACGATTCACCTTGGAGAGCGTGACTGTACTATTCAACGACGCCTTCAAAAATTAGTAGAAGAAGCACCATCACCAGTATTAGACGAAGAGACTCGTGCAAAAATGGGTCACGCAGCCGTTCGTGCAGCTGAAGCAGTTAATTATTGGGGTGCAGGTACTGTTGAGTTCATTTATGAGCCACATACTAAAAACTTCTTCTTTATGGAGATGAACACTCGTATTCAAGTTGAACATCCCGTAACAGAATATATTTCTGGTATCGATCTTATTAAGCAACAATTATTGATTGCTAAAGGTCATCCTTTAAAAATGACACAAGCAGACGTATCTCTAAAAGGATGGTCTATTGAATGTCGTATAAATGCTGAAAATCCAGCTAAGAATTTTATGCCTTCTCCTGGTAAAATCGTTGCGTATTTACCACCAGGTGGCCCGAATGTTCGTGTTGATTCTGCAGTATATAGCGGGTACACAATTCCGCCATATTATGATTCAATGATTGCGAAAGTTATCGTACATGGCAAGACAAGAGAAGAAGCAATTGCTATAATGATAAGAGCACTTGAAGAATTTGTGGTAGAAGGAATTCACACAACAATTCCATTCCATTTAAATTTATTGCAAAATGAAATCTTCGTAAAAGGGAAGTATAATACTAAATTCCTTGAGGAGCATGCGCTTGTTAAAGGATAAAGTGGAGGGATCCGTATGAATGAAAATCAAATTTTAGAAATGGGTACTGCGACATTAGGTCGAGTAGAAATCGCACCTGAAGTAATCGAAGTAATTGCTGGTATTGCAGCTGCTGAAGTTGACGGTGTTTCAAGCATGCGTGGTAACCTAGCATCAGGTATTTCTGAAATTATCGGTAAGAAATATCATGGTAAAGGTGTCCGAGTGGATTTATCAGACGATCGAATTACAATCGATGTATACATTCTAGTTAAATTTGGTAAGTCAATCCCAACAGTAGCAGGTAATGTACAAGACAATATCCGTCAAGCTCTATTAACAATGACTGGTCTTGAGTTATCTGAAGTAAACGTTCATGTTGTAGGAGTTCAATTTGAAACGAAACCAGAGCAAGAAGCTCCAATTGAACTTTAATATTTGAAAAAAGAGGATGTCCACTTTTAGTGGCATCCTTTTTTTATTGGAACAATTATTAAAAAAGTAGAAGGTGTAAGGACGATTAGAGTTTGAATGGTGCAAATAAAGGATACGGACTGTTCAAATTAGAGAAGTAACAGGTGCAAATAAGAAGACAGAAAGTGCGATTTAATGTTGAGGAGGATACAAGAGTGTGGGGGTGCAAATAAAAGAGTATCTGATGCGAATAAGGTGATCGAAACTGCGATTAAGTGTCGAGGTGGATATAAGAGTGTGGGGGTGCAGATAGAAGAGTAAAGGGTGCAAATAAAGAGATCGAAACTGCAATTAAATGTCGAGGTGAATAAGAGTGTGAGGCATACGAATAAAAGAGTATCTGGTGCAAATAAGAGGCCTAAAGCTGCAAATAAAAGTGTATTGGGTGCAAATAAAAGATTCGAATCTGCAAATAAAAAGTGAAGTGCAAATAAAAATAGAGAAACTGCAAATAAAATAAGCAAAACCGCAATTAAAATTAACAAAACTGCAAAAAAAATTTGTAAAATCGCAATTAAATGCCTACAATCGCAATTAAAATAAGAAAATACCTATACCGGTTAGGGTATTTCACTTTTGTATTTGACCAAAAATAGCTCTTTTAATAGTCAAATTAGCAAGCTTGGTCTAAATCTATCAAAACCTACTTAAATTTTGAAGAAATCATATAAATAAGAATCATTTATTCATCAACAAATGAAAAACAACGCTAAGATACCCCCTTATTTCCGCCACGACATAAAATCTTCAACGTTCTCCATCTAAAATCAATCAGTTTTCAATCAATATAGGAGTATGCATTATGTGGTGACACTTATTTTTGTATCTCTTATTCTAAAACATTTAATTTATGAAGTGCTACTCATCTCAAAATTCTGAAATATGTTAAAATTCAAATGTAAATAAAAATAGAAAAAGGTGGAAAAATGATTCGAAATTTGAGTACAAATCGTACAACGTTACGTGAGTTTGTGGAAAATGATTGGAAGCAAGTACATAAATATGCATCTCAAAAAGAGGTTTGTCAATTTCAGCCGTGGGGACCAAATACTGAATACGATACAAAGGAGTTTGTTGGAACGATACTTGTTGATCAGAAAAAAAATAATAGGACAAGGTTTGCATTTGCAATAATCGAAAAAGAAACAGACGAATTAATAGGCTCGATTGAGTTTAATATTAGGGATGAACAAAATCGAATCGGGGAAATTGGATATATCATTCATCCTAGTTATTGGGGAATGGGATTTGCAACCGAGGCTACGAAAGAAATAATTTCATTTGGATTTAAAAAGTTTAAGCTTCACCGAGTTTATGCAACATGTGATGTTAGAAATATTGGATCTGCAAAAGTACTCGAAAAGTGTGGGCTAACTTTGGAAGGAAAAATGCGCGAAGATTTATTACTAAGAGATGGATGGAGGGACACATTTTTATACAGCATTTTAGAACATGAATGGAGTAATTAGGGGAGTAACGGTAGGTATGGCAAAAAAGAAGAGGTTAAAAGAGAAAAAAATTTATTCATTTCTATTCATTTCTGTTTCCACTTAACCTTTGTTTTCTCACCTTGCACTCGTTTAATGTTCGTGTTTTGGCTCATAATTCATTTGAAGTAGTAATAAAAAGGAAAAAAGTTTTGAAAAACACAAACATTACTCTGTTATTTTATGAGATTTTAAGTTAAAATGTAGAAAACAGTTTATAGTATTGAGTTTGCTTAGAAACGTTAATAATAATAAAAATTGGAGTTAATGAATACAGTCGTTGGAACTTGTTAAAAAAAGTGGTAAAATAACGTGTTACTATACAAATTAGAATTCGTTATTACCTATGCAACGAATGATGAATTTAGCTTAAAGGAGTTTATTATTTTGATGAAACGTAGAAAAGCAAGGGAACTTGCATTACAAACATTATTTCAAATGGATTTAAGTGAGGCAAATGCAACAGAAGCATTAGAGCATGTATTAGAAGAAGCTGAAGAAAAACAAGATGCATTTTTAGATGCGATCGTAACGAATTTTGTTGATCATAAATTGGTGATTGACGAACAGTTAGCTTCAAAAGTCGAAAGTTGGACGATTGATCGCTTAGCTAATGTTGATCGTAATATTCTTAGAATTGCTTTAGTGGAATTAAATTACTTAGAGGATGTTCCTAAAAGTGTAGCAATCAATGAAGCGATTGAAATTGCAAAAATTTACGGTGACGATGATTCTAGTAAATTTATCAATGCGGTATTATCAAAATTCTAAATAGATAATTGTTTATATGCATAGGGGGAAACTAAAATGGTAGCAACATTAATTAATGGTAAAGAAATTTCAGTATCTATTCGTGAGGGTTTAAAAAATGGTGTTTCTGAATTGAAAAGTCAAGGTGTTACACCAGGTTTAGCAGTTGTTTTAGTTGGGAATAATTCTGCTTCAAGAACATATGTAAATTCGAAGCACAAAGCATGTAATGAACTAGGTATGTATTCGGAAGTAATTGAATTACCTGAGACTGTTTCTGAAGATGAATTATTATCGGTTGTAAACAAATTAAACGATGATCAGGCAATTCATGGTATTTTAGTTCAGTTACCACTACCTGCTCATATCTCTGAAAAGAAAGTAATTGAAACGATTTCTCCATTAAAAGATGTTGATGGATTTCATCCAATTAATATTGGAAGAATGATGACTAATCAAGATTCATTACTACCTTGTACTCCTTTTGGTATATTAAAATTAATTGAAAATACAAATATTCCGATTAGTGGTAAACATGTGGTTGTTATTGGTCGTAGTAATATTGTAGGGAAACCAGTTGGGCAGTTATTTTTAAACGAAAACGCAACGGTTACTTATACACATTCACGTACAACTAATCTTAAAAATATTACAAAGCAGGCTGATATTCTAATTGTTGCTATTGGTGTAGCAAAATTAATTACGGCTGATTATGTTAAAGAAGGTGCAATTGTTATTGACGTCGGAATGAATAGAGATGAAAATGGCAAATTGTGTGGAGACGTAAATTTTGAAGATGTAAAAAATATTGCTGGATTTATTACTCCTGTACCAGGTGGAGTTGGTCCTATGACAATTACAATGCTACTTCATAATACGTTAAAAGCGGCGTCTCAAATTGATCATAAAATTAATTTGAGTGTAAAACTTTAATCATATTGCTTTGCAAGAATGAAAGAAGGGGTAGGCATGACGGAAAAGCTACCAGTTACTGTTACCGCATTAACTAAATATTTAAAAGCAAAGTTTCAAGCGGATCGAAATTTACAAAGTATACTTCTCCGTGGAGAAATCTCAAACTTTAAACGTCATTCATCTAGCGGTCATTATTATTTTACCTTAAAAGATGATGGTGCTAGAATTGCGGCGGTCATGTTTCAATCCTATAATGCTAATATAGCATTTCAACCAACTGATGGTATGCAGGTTATTGTTCAAGGTGAAATAAATGTATACCCTGGGTCTGGTAGCTATCAAATCTACATAAGAGACATGCAGCCTGACGGGGTTGGCGGTCTCTTTGTAGCTTATGAACAATTAAAGAAAAAACTATTAGAAGAAGGACTCTTTGATCAGAAATTTAAGAAAAAGATTCCTTCTTTTCCTAGTGTAATCGGGGTTGCGACTTCACCGACTGGAGCGGCCGTACGGGACATTATAACAACAATTCAAAGAAGATATCCAATTGGTAAAATAGTCGTAATACCTACTCTTGTACAAGGAGAAGGTGCCCCTGTATCAGTTGTGAAATCGATTGAAACAGCTAATAAAATGAAAGAAATTGATGTTTTAATAGTCGGGCGAGGTGGAGGTTCAATAGAGGAGCTTTGGGCTTTTAATGATGAAAAAGTGGCAAGAGCTATTTTCACATCAAAAATTCCAATTATTTCAGCAGTTGGGCATGAGACCGATACAACTATAGCTGATTATGTAGCCGATTTACGAGCTCCTACACCAACAGCTGCGGCAGAATTAGTTTCTTTAAGTCAGAGGGAAATTCTTGAACAATTTTCAGTACGAGAGACTAGACTTAATAAAGCGATAGATACAATTATCGAACGTAAAAAAGCTCAATTAAAGTCTGTTCAAGATGCTTATGTTTTTAGGTATCCAAATTCATTATTTCACCCAAAACAAGAACAGTTTGATCGGATTAATGAGCGCTTTCACACGACAATAAATGAAATTGTTAAATCGAAAATCAATAAACATAAAGAGCTTAATTCGTCTTTACTAATACATCATCCGAGTAATAGAATTCAGCTTGAAAAACAGAAACACTTGCAGTTACATATGACTTTACAAAAAGAATTTAATCGACTTGTAACCCAGAAAAAATTTGAAATGGAAAAAATAGTGCATACACTTGATGCACTTAGTCCATTAAAGGTTATGGCCAGGGGTTATTCATTAGCTTATAAAGATAATAATGAACTGATAAAATCGGTTAACCAAGCAAAAAGCGGAGATCAATTCCAGTTACAAATGACTGATGGAAAATTAAATTGTGAAGTACTTGAAGTAAAAGGAGAGTAAAGCAATTGTCACAAAACGAACTATCTTTTGAAGAAGCAATTAAAGAGATTGAAACGATTGTACAAAAACTAGAGCAAGGTGATGTACCACTTGAAAAAGCAATCGAATATTTTCAAGAAGGTATAAAACTGTCTCAAGTTTGTCAAGAAAAGCTTACAAAAGTTGAAAAACAAATGACATCGATTTTAAATGAACAAGGTGAGCAAACTCCTTTTACTGTTGAGGAGGAATAATATGAACACTTTCAAGGAATTTATGGAGTATTCCAGTAGACTTGTTAATGAAGAAATGATTAAATCAATTGAGAGTTTAAAAGCGCCAGAGAGATTAAAAGAATCGATGTCTTATTCATTACAAGGTGGCGGGAAACGAATTAGACCTCTTTTACTTTTCGCGACTCTAGATGCATTTGGTAATGACCCAGTACAAGGGATTAAACCAGCATGTGCTTTGGAAATGATTCATACTTATTCATTAATTCATGATGATTTACCTTGTATGGATGATGATGATTTCCGAAGAGGAAAACCGACGAATCATAAAGTATTTGGTGAAGATCTTGCAGTATTAGCAGGTGATGGTTTACTGACATATGCATTCAAATTAATTACAGAAATGAATGAAAATCAAGTCTCTAATTCAGTGAAGCTACAATTGATTAGTGAATTAGCAATTGCTGCTGGTCCTGAAGGTATGGTTGCTGGTCAGGTTGCAGATATGGAAGGTGAAAGTAAACAGCTAAGTGGTGAAGAATTACAGTATATCCATGAACGAAAAACGGGTAAAATGCTAATGTATCCAGTTATCGCGGGTGCAATTATTTCAAAAGCTTCAGCTGAGCAATTATCACATCTAACACAATTTGCATATAAACTTGGCATAGCATTTCAAATACAAGATGACATTTTAGATGTAATTGGCGACGAAGAAGTTTTAGGAAAGCCAGTTGGCAGTGATATCGAAAATGATAAAACGACATATGTAAAGCTATACACAGTCGAAGGGGCAAAAGAGAGACTGCATACTTTTATTACAGAAGCTAAACAACATGTTAGAGCATGTGGAATTAAAGATGATTATCTAATCTCAATTTGTGATTTTGTAGGAAATCGCAGTTTTTAACCTTTAATTATGTAATGAAATGGTTGTCCATTGAATAGATTTATACATTTATGTATAATGTAGGTACTTTATAACAAATGCTAATGTTGTTAATCAAATATACAGAAATGTTTGCCGTTAACACATCTGTGCTAGCGGCTTTCTTTTCATTTTGATGGAAAATATCGATAATTTTAATCTATAAATATAAAAAACATTAAACAGTTTTTAATAAAAATGGTATTATGATACATGGTGTTAAGAGTAAGTCTTTTCGAAACTAGCGTTTAACTACAAGTATGGTAAAATCATTTTATAGATAAAATTACATAATAATGAATTATTTAAAGAGATTTAACATCTAGGAAGGTGAGTGATCCAAGATGGATCTTACGACAATTGAAAATCCGAGTTTTTTAAAAAATAAAACGAACGGTGAGTTAGAAGTATTAAGTGAAGAAATTCGTAAATTTCTTATTCAACAACTTTCTGAAACTGGTGGCCATATTGCACCAAATTTAGGGGTTGTAGAATTAACGATAGCATTACATAAAGTCTTTGATTCGCCTAAAGACAAATTTTTATGGGATGTAGGACATCAATCATATGTTCATAAAATACTAACTGGTCGAGCGAAGGAATTTACTACACTAAGACAATTTAAAGGATTATGTGGTTTTCCAAAGCGAAATGAAAGTGAACATGATGTATGGGAAACAGGGCATAGCTCGACTTCTTTATCTGCTGCGATGGGAATGGCTATTGCAAGAGATATTAAAAAAACTGGAGAGTATATTGTTCCAATCATCGGAGACGGTGCTTTAACAGGCGGGATGGCTCTAGAGGCAATGAACCATATTGGTCATGAGCAAAAAGATGTCATTGTTATTTTAAATGATAATGAAATGTCAATCGCACCGAACGTAGGTGCTTTACATAGCATTTTAGGTAGACTTCGAACAACCGGGAAATATCGTTGGGCAAAAGGTGAACTTGAGGGTGTCATCAAAAAAATTCCAGGAATCGGTGATAAACTATCAAGTACATCAAAGAAATTAAAAGACAGTCTTAAATATTTAGTTACACAAGGAATGTTTTTTGAGGAAATGGGCTTCACATATTTTGGCCCAGTTGATGGACATAGTTATGAAGATTTATTTGAAACGCTTGAATATGCAAAGAAAACTAAAGGTCCTGTATTAGTGCATGTTTTAACGAAAAAAGGAAAAGGGTATAAGCCTGCTGAAAGTGATGACATCGGAACTTGGCATGGCACTGGTCCTTATAAAGTTGAATCAGGTAAGTTAATTAAGCCAAATCAAGCACCACCTGCATGGAGTAAGCTTGTGAGTGATACGGTTTTGAAATTAGCTTTAAATGATGAGCGAATCGTTGCGCTAACACCTGCAATGCCAGTAGGTTCAAAATTGGAAAATTTCCAAGCGCTATTACCTGATCGAATTTTTGATGTCGGTATTGCAGAACAACATGCCGCAACTGTAGCAGCTGGTTTAGCGACACAGGGGATGAAGCCGTTTTTAGCAATTTACTCTACATTCCTACAAAGAGCTTATGACCAAGTGCTACATGATATTTGTCGACAAAATTTAAATGTGTTTATTGGCATAGACCGTGCAGGGTTAGTTGGGGCAGATGGTGAAACACACCAAGGTGTATTTGATATAGCATTCCTACGTCATATACCTAATTTAGTATTAATGATGCCTAAAGATGAAAATGAAGGCCAACACATGGTTAATACTGCCATTAAATATGATGATGGTCCTATTGCATTACGTTTCCCAAGAGGAAATGGAATTGGTGTTCCAATGGATGAAGAGTTAAAAGAAATTCCAATAGGCTCATGGGAAGTTTTAAGAGAAGGTTCTGATGCCGTAATCCTAACATTTGGAACAACAATTAAAATGGCTCTAGATGCTGCGGATGAATTAGAAAAAGATAATATTTCTGTAAAAGTAGTAAACGCTAGGTTTATTAAACCGATGGATACTGCTATGTTAAGTGATATTTTTAAAGATGGAAAACCAATTTTAACGATCGAAGAAGCAGTCCTACAAGGTGGGTTTGGAAGTGCTGTCTTAGAATTTGCAAGCTCAAATAATTTTCAAAATGTCCGCGTAGAACGCATCGGTATACCTGATTTATTTGTTGAGCATGGTGATGTTGATAAATTGCTTGAAGAAATTCATTTAACAAAAGATGAATCGGTTAAAAAAATCCGTGAAATGATTTGTAATAAATAAGAGGATGACATATAAATGGCAAAAAAGGAACGAGTAGACGTACTCCTAGTAGATCGTGGTTTAATCGAAACACGCGAAAAAGCTAAACGAGCGATCATGGCAGGTCTTGTTTATACAAATGAACAAAGATTAGATAAGCCTGGAGAAAAGATAGATATTGAACAACCATTGCAAATTAAGGGTGAAGTAATGCCATATGTGAGTCGTGGTGGATTCAAATTAGAGAAAGCTTTAAACACATTTGATGTATCAGTGCAAGATAAAATTATGATTGATATCGGTTCTTCAACAGGTGGCTTTACAGATTGTGCTCTTCAAAATGGAGCGAAAAAATCATATGCACTTGATGTTGGGTATAATCAACTTGCATGGAAATTAAGACAAGATGAACGCGTAATTGTTATGGAGAGAACAAATTTTAGGTATGTGAAACCAGAAGATTTAATCGAAGGACTACCGCAATTTGCTTCAATCGACGTGTCATTTATTTCATTGAGATTAATTTTACCAGTTCTAAAAACATTACTAGTACCTTCTGGTGATGTTGTCGCTTTAATCAAACCACAATTTGAAGCAGGTAGAGAACAAGTTGGTAAAAAAGGGATTGTACGCGAACCGAAAGTACATGAACAAGTAATCGAAATGATGGTCGACTTTTCACTACGTCAAGGGTATGATGTTAAAGCATTAACTTTCTCTCCTATTACAGGTGGAGATGGTAATATTGAATTCTTAATTCATCTTCATTGGGAAGGTTCAAAAGAAGTTGGAACGAACGAACTAAAGCGTTCTCCAATGGAAATTGTAAATGAAGCACATAGTGAATTGAAGAAGGCTAAATAATAAAAAAGGAAACCTATTTGGTTTCCTTTTTCTCCTTTTTTCCAAATGGGGATATCGGTAAAAATAGTATTTAATATTTAAATACTAAAAAATGCATTTTATGAAAACGTTTAAAAAAATATATACAATAACGAGTAAGTTAGATAAGATAATCTTACATAAGTAAGATATTTGTCGGAATTTGCAAAGAGGTGTATTATGAATAAAGGTCAGCGTCATATAAAAATACGTGAAATTATCGCGAAAAATGAAGTCGAAACACAAGATGAATTAGTACAATCATTACGAGATTTAGGTTTTAAAGTAACCCAAGCAACTATTTCTCGTGACATAAAAGAGCTACACTTAGTAAAAGTACCATTATCAGATGGTCGATATAAATATAGCTTACCTGCGGATCAAAGATTTAATCCATTACAAAAATTAAAAAGACTTTTAATTGATTCATTTATTAAAATTGATAGTTCTAGTCATTTAATCGTAATGAAAACATTACCGGGTAATGCTAATGCTGTTGGTGCATTAATTGACCATTTAGATTGGGCTGAAATTATGGGTACAATCTGTGGTGATGATACGATATTAATTATTTGTCGTACACCTGAAGATGCTGAACATTTAAAAGAAAAATTTATTGACATGCTTCAATAGGAGAATGGTTTTAAAAAAGAGGAGAGAAACTCATTGTTATCTGAAATTATCATTAAAAATTTTGCAATCATTGAGGAAGTAGCCATTTCATTTGAAAAGGGTTTAACTGTACTAAGTGGTGAAACAGGAGCGGGGAAGTCAATTATTATTGACGCCATCGGTCTATTACTTGGTGGTCGTGGGTCTGCAGAATTCGTAAGATATGATACTGATAAAGCAGAAATAGAAGGCTTATTTCATATCGAAAATGAGAATCATTTAATTTACGCTAGATGTAGAGAATTAGGTTTTGACATTGAAGATGAAATGATTATTTTAAAAAGAGATATTACTTCAACTGGAAAAAGTATTTGCCGCATCAATGGTAAGTTAGTGACAACTTCTATTTTAAAGGAAATTGGTGGTCTCTTGGTTGATATTCATGGACAACATGAGAGTCAAGATTTAATGGACCAAGATCATCATTTACCGATGTTACAGCAATATGATGAAAAAGCGATTCATCCTTTAATTACTGAATATCAATCAATTTTTAATAACTATATGGCCTTAAAAAAACAGTTAAAGCAATTGACAGAAAATGAGCAACAAATGGCGCATAGATTAGATTTAATCCAATTTCAGCTATCAGAAATTCAAAATGCTAATTTACAGGAAAATGAAGATGATCAGCTGATGGAAGAAAGACTTAAAATTTCTAATTTTGAACGCATTTATAAATCATTAGTTGAGGCATATCAAAGTTTATCACAGGATGGATCAGGTTTAGATTCAGTTCGATCAAGTATGTATTCTTTAGAATCTGTTACAGATATTGATAATGATATTAAGGAAATGCATGAGGGTATTAGTAGTAGTTATTATTTATTAGAAGATATATCGTATCGATTACGTGATTCCATCGAACAAATGGAATATGATCCAAATAGACTGAATGAAATTGAAACACGTTTAAGTGAAATCTCTACTCTTAAAAAGAAGTATGGACATAGCGTTGCAGACATCCTACAATACGCGGAAGGTATCGAACAAGAGTTAGATACGATCCAACATAAAGATAAGCATATAGAGAAGCTAGAGAAAGAATTAGATCAAGTAACGGATAAACTAATTGAAGCTGCAACATTGCTTTCAGATAAACGTAAAGAATTAGCTATTAAATTAACAGCTGATATACATAAAGAATTAAAAGAGCTTTATATGGATAAAACGACCTTTGAAATTATGTTTGAAGTAGAAGAAGGTCAAGAAACAGATCCTTTATTAGGTGACAAACATGTGAAGTTTAAAAAAGATGGATTTGATTTTGTCGAATTTTATATATCGACAAATCCTGGTGAGCCTTTAAAGCCGTTAGCTAAAGTTGCATCAGGCGGAGAGCTATCAAGAATGTTCCTTGCTTTAAAGAGTATATTTACTAAGCACCAAGGAATTACGTCAATCATTTTTGATGAAGTCGATACAGGTGTTAGTGGTAGAGTAGCGCAAGCAATAGCGGAAAAAATACATAAGGTATCGATTAATTCTCAAGTACTTTGTATTACCCACTTACCACAGGTTGCGTCTATGGCAGATACTCATTTATTTATAGCGAAGTTAATTGATGGCAACCGAACAAAAACTTCTGTTACGCCGTTACGAAATGATCAAAAAATTAATGAAATCGCAAGAATGATTGCTGGAGTAGAAATTACAGACGTTACGATTCAGCATGCTAAAGAATTGATTGAACAAGCAACTTCAACAAAATTTCAAGCTCAATAACATAAGAGAATTTTTAATGATAGTAGTTTTTTTGCTATTCATTAAATATTCTCTTTTTTTTGTGGGAATTATTGATAAATTAGTAATTGGAAAATGCTAAATGAAACATACTAATACAACATTATACGAGAAAGTATCTATCATAATTTTACAATCATATTTTGCTTTTACAAAGCTAACATTAACTACATAGCCGCGAATTAAAAAAAATGAAATTTGGCGCTAAGGAGAGTGATTCGCTTGTGAAAAAGGTAAATGTTCATCGAATAATAAAAATTCTTCTCCTTTTATTTATAGTTGGTATTGGCGTGTTTAATATAAATCAAAAAAATGTATTTTCATCTACCATAAATAAAGATCAACAAAGCGAAATCGTAAATGTTGCTTTAGGTATGAATGAATTACCAAGCAAAAAGGTGGATGTAAAAGTATTAAACCATTTAAGAATAATACCAGGAGGACAATCAATAGGAGTAAAACTTAATTCAGTTGGTGTCTTAGTCGTTGGGCACCATTTAGTAAATACGAGCTCAGGACAAAAGTCTCCAGGTGAAATTGCAGGTATTAAGGTTGGAGATATGATAATAAAAATGAATGGTAAACAAATCGAAAAAATGTCGGATGTACTACCATTTATTCAAAAAGCAGGAAAGTACGGAAAACCGATTAAAATCACTGTAAAACGTGAAGGGAAGTATTATACAAAAATGCTACAACCTATTCGTGATCAAGGCCGTGACAGCTATAGAATAGGCTTGTATATAAGAGATTCAGCTTCTGGTATTGGTACGATGACTTTTATCGAACCAAATTCATTAAAATATGGCGCATTAGGACATGTCATCTCAGACAGCGATACAAGAAAGGCTATAGAAGTAGAAGACGGGCATATAGTCTATTCTACAGTTACAGCTATTGAAAAAGGCTCGGATGGTTCCCCAGGAGAAAAAATTGCACATTTTGCTCTAGATCGTGGAACGATCGGCAATATCACTTCTAATAGTCCCTTTGGAATATTCGGTAAAGTTAATAGTACAATTGACAATGGAATTATGTCACAACCTTTACCGATTGCATTATCAAATGAAGTGAAAAAAGGTCCTGCTAAAATACTTACTGTTATACATGATAATAAAGTTGAAGCATTTGACATAGAAATCGTGAGCAGTATCCAACAAAAATTTCCATCTACAAAAGGGATTATTTTAAAGGTAACTGATAAACGTTTACTTAAAGAAACCGGTGGAATCGTACAAGGCATGAGCGGCTCACCAATCATTCAAAACGGAAAATTAATTGGTGCAGTTACACATGTTTTTGTAAATGATTCAACGAGTGGATATGGAGTTCATATTGAATGGATGCTTGATGAAGCAAAAGTCCCAATATATGATTATCAAAATAAAAAAGCATCTTGATGTAAAATACACCTACTAAATTTAGTAGGTGTATTTTTTTGAAATTAGATTGAATATGGAAAAAAATGGTTATATACTAGTAACAAGAACGAGTTGATTAAAAAATTATTAATATAGAAAACAGTTGAGAATAAAGAATATTTTAAGACTTTGTAAATTTTTATTAAAAATTATAAATTTACATACTATTTCATTTTTTATATAATGAATTATATGATAATTCGACTTAATACATAGTTGTTTTTATTGCTATCGTCGAATGCTAGAAGAAAATGAAGAAAACTATCTATATTAATAAAAATATTCAGAATTTATAATAAAAACAGGAAATAAATTTTTATTGTCGAAATTATCGGTAATAAGTAATGAAATTCACTATAGAGGATGTAGGGAGGAACGGGCGTGGAGAAAATTAAAGTATTATTGGTTGATGATAATAAAGAACTTGTTATCATGTTGGAGAACTACATTAACGCACAGACTGATATGGAAGTGGTTGGAGTTGCGTTTAATGGACAAGATTGCTTACCTCTAGTGAAGGACAAAAAGCCAGATGTATTAGTATTAGATATTATTATGCCTCATTTAGACGGTTTAGCAGTTTTAGATCGCTTACGTACTGGCTTAGTTGAGAAAATTCCAAACGTAATTATGTTAACTGCTTTTGGTCAAGAGGATGTAACAAAAAAAGCGGTTGATCTTGGAGCGTCATACTTTATCTTGAAACCATTTGATATGGAGCATTTAATCAGCAACATTCGTCAAGTAGTTGGAAAAGGTAGCTCAATTACTAAACGAAATGCCCCATCGCTTGTTTCAAATTACGAAAGTAAGCCACGCAACTTAGATGCAAGTATCACTAGTATCATTCATGAAATTGGTGTACCTGCTCATATTAAAGGTTATATGTACTTACGAGAAGCAATTTCAATGGTTTACAATGATATTGAACTACTAGGTTCAATTACAAAAGTATTATATCCAGATATTGCTAAGAAATTTAATACAACTGCTAGCCGAGTTGAGCGTGCGATTCGACATGCGATTGAAGTAGCATGGAGCCGTGGAAATATCGATAGTATTTCTACATTATTCGGTTACACAATTTCGATGTCAAAAGCAAAACCAACAAATTCAGAATTTATTGCAATGGTAGCAGACAAATTGCGCCTAGAACATAAAGCATCATAATTTAATTTTTACTACAAATTGCCCAAGAAAATTTCGATTCCGATAAACTTCTAACAGTGATTCCACAGACTTATTCTCTAAGCGAATAACTTCTTATGAGATCTTCGGTATTTTTTCGCATTAGCAATTATTAATTTAAAAAGAAAACGTTGTCTAATTTAGACAACGTTTTTTATTTTTTGGATTTAGAATTTGAGTTTAAAGTGTTGTTATTTACGATTGTTCCGTCCTCTTTTATAAAGATTGCTTTCCAATGATCTTGATTCGCTGATTCATAAAAAATCCGAACAAGAACAGGAAAATGTTTCACTTGAAGATATTTAGATAGGTTATTGATTTTTTGAAGTTCTACATTCCGTTCATCTTCATTTGCTTTATACCAGTCTGTTTTCAAATAAATTGCTAATACATAATCAGGCTCAAACTTAGAGTCTTGAATCGTCCTAACTGAGGTTACATGAGGATTTTCTTCCTCTATTGAAAGTTCTTCCTCAAAAGAAATCGTTGAAGACACATGATTACCCGTCCCATCTAAGTAAGTATTATCTAAAGGAATCGTCATACTAAAAAGCATATCTGCAAAAGCAAATCTTTTATAGTCTATATTAGGAAATAGGTTGTAAATGTATTCTCTGTTCGGGTTTGCCCCTTTGGTTTTCCAATATTCGTATGTGTATGAATCTTGGTATGGACTAGATTCAGTAAAAGAGGGTTCAATATCAAATTGCAAATTTGGATTTGATGTGGGGGAGGCTGTAGCTTGGTACCCATTCTCTATGTCATATTTAATATTAACAGTAAAATCATCATGATATTTTTCGCTTAAATAGGTTTGTATTAATTGTTTTTCATGATATTTTCCCCAAGGCGTACCGTAAACAAACCAATAACCAGAAACCTATAAAACCAAACATATACAGATCAAAACAATCGTGAGAATGACGATAAATGTTCTTCTTTTCAACTATACACGCCCTTTTTGACTTTTAATTTAAATATATCAATTAAACGTATTGTGAATGCTAAAAGAAAAACAATAGTTGGTTATTTTATTACCAATAATAATCTTTCATAAGAAAGTTAATATAAAATATGCTTTGCAAAATAATAAACATGTGCTATAATATTTATTGCGCCACTGAAACATTAAGAAAAACGATATTATTACTACGGAAACTTGGAAGAAAATTGGACGTATTCCATGACGCGTCAGCTATTTCAACCTTATTTTAAATTTAGTAGTAGTGTCTGTTAGTGAAGATTGTTGTGAAACAAGCTGCCTAATGGAACGGCCCTGGAGCCGAATTGCGAAAGAGAGGTAGGGCTTTCGCCAATAGACAACAATTTTTAATTATAATTAACTAACATATATAAATAAAGGCTATTCGTATACGTTGTACGAATAGCCTTTTTCCATTTTAAAAATAAAATTATGAACTTAATTAAAATAAAAAAAGATAGGACCATACAATATGGTTGTCCTATCTTTTTTTTGTATTTATTGTCTTATTAGATAATAAATACAATTGTAAATACAATTGCAACGATGAAACGATAAACTGCAAAACCAGTTAGCTTTACTTTTTCTAATAATTTTAAGAATGAAACGATAGCAAGTAATGCAACTACGAAAGCAGTAATAAATCCAGTTGCAAACAGTGGTAAGTCTGAAGCACTTAAAATATCGATATTTTTTACAAGATCTAATCCACTTGCTGCGATCATCATAGGAACTGCTAGAATAAATGTAAATTCTGCAGAAGTTTTGCGATCTAGACCAAATAATAATCCCCCAGCAATTGTTGAGCCTGAGCGTGAAAATCCTGGCCATAATGCTAACATTTGAAAGCAGCCAATAATGAAAGCTTGCTTATATGAAATATGATCTAAATCAGATGATTTAGGTTGTTTAGAAACTTTTTCTGCAACAATTAATAGAATACCGCCTGCTACTAGTCCGATTACAACAGTTTTTGGTGAAAATAATACATCTTTAATAAAATCGTGGAATACAAGCCCAACAATCCCAGCTGGAATTGCACCGATAATGATATGTATTAAGTTTAAGTTAGTTTGTCGGTAACCGTCGGATTTAACACCAAGGACTGACCAAAGTCGTTTCCAGAAAACAACAACTACTGCTAAAATTGAACCAAGTTGTACAATAACTTCAAAAAATGAAGCTTTTTCACCAGTGAATTTTAATAAATCAGCAACTAAAATCATATGACCAGTTGAAGAAACGGGCAAGAATTCAGTTAAACCTTCAACCATACCCATGATAAAACCAATTAACCAATCAGGTAACATTTAAAAATACCTCCATAAATACTTGTCTTTAAAATATACACAATACTTAACATTTTACTTGAAAATTAAGTAATATGAAAGGAAGTTTAAATTAAAATTACCTTATATTTGTTAATTATTTGTATGATTTTACTCAATTTAATGATAAATGTAATTTTTATGAGATAATTTATGTGAGTATAGTGCAAAAAAAGAAGGAGAAAAAATTCTACCTTCTTAGTAACTGTAAAATGAATAAAATTTACTAAACAATTTTTTTATTTCTTTTCTTGATCTTCAGATGTTTCATTGTTATTAGTTAAATCCAATTCCATCAACTTTTTCATTAATATATGCTGTGGCATATGCATAACTTGTTCTAAAGGAACATTTAATTTTTTTGATAATAATATTGCCGTTTCAGGCGAAATTTGTAATGGTCGCATAATGTACCTCCTTAGTAGTTTCGTAAAATTAGTATACAATAAGAAAAAGAAGAAAGTACATATTTTCTCCAAGGGGGAATTTTAAAGTGGTCGATATTATTGGTCATAGAGGGGCAGCAGGAACCTATCCAGAAAATACAATGGTTTCTTTTATGGCATGTGAGGATTTAGGGGCAGATGGAATTGAATTAGACGTACACTTAACAAAAGATGGTGAAATTGTTGTTATACATGACGAGACAATTAATCGTACAACAAACGGAAAAGGTTTCGTTAAAGACTATACTTTAGCTGAATTAAAGCAATTTGATGCTAGTTATCGATTTAAACGGCAATTTAAAGGATGTACCATTCCGACATTAAAAGAAGTGTTTGAATGGGCAAGAGGGAATAGTTTCAGTATTAATGTGGAACTAAAAAACGATAAGATTGAATATCACGGGCTAGAAGAACGAGTAATAAACTTAATCCGTTCATATGAATATGAAAAAAGAATCGTTTTATCTTCTTTTAATCATAAAAGTATGCTTAAATTCCACTTAATGGCACCAGATATTGAAACAGCAGTTCTATATAATAGAAGAAGTAAAGAACCATGGAAACTTGCTGAAGATTTTAAAGCAAGAGCAGTTCATCCGAATTATCGAATTATTACTGATGAACAAATCAAAAAGACGATGGTACATCAAATAGCAGTTAGGCCGTATACGATCAATGAGCCGGATGTAATGAAACGTTTAATTGAAATCAATTGTACGGGGATTATTACGGACTTTCCAGAAATAGCGTTCAAAATTCGAAGTCAGTTTCTAAGTAAATAAAAAAAGTGCTTACTTTATAGTGAGCACTTTCTTTGTATTTCTACTCGCATCATGCAGTGGAAATTAACTATTCATTTTTATAAGCGGATTATCTTTTTAAAAATTTACCTTGAACTTTGTTTCGTTTTCGATCCCTGAATAATACAAAGCTTCCAACTAAATAAAAACCGACACCTAAAGAAACAATTCCGATTAGTAATTGCAATGGAATATTAGGAATACCAAAAGAATGAATTAAAAAAACCGAGTCGCGAAGTAATTTAATGCCGATAACTGCTAAAGCTATTGGTACAACAATCACAACGAATGCTAACATACGTGTAAATGATTCTTTCATGTTAATTAATTCCTCCGATTAATAATAACAATATATTATAAAATTACATAATTCTCTTTCTTCATAATCTTATACAAGTATAGTGTTGTCAAGACTAATAAAACTTTTGAAATAGACGAAAGAATAACTTTATAGATATAATAGTCTAATGTGTTTAATAATTTGTTGAAATTAGTAGGTGAACTAAGATGAAACAAAACGTAATGATTGTAGGAATGGGAACTGGTGGAACAGCTGTATTAAAGCTTTTGTCACATTCTGATTTATTTCATGTAGTTGCAGTAGTAGATATGATAAAAGAGGCTAAAGGGTTAGAATTTGCTAAAAGCTTAAATATACCAATACTAAAGGATTGGAAAGCTAATTTAACCGAGGATATTCATGTAGTAATTAATACAACTGGAGATGAAGCGATTTATCAGGAATTAATCGAACATAAAGCTAATCAAACTTTAGTTATTCCAGGTTCAGTTGCAAAAATGATTTCTGATCTTGTTCAAGAAAAAGAATCGCTTTTTAATTTAATTAATAATAAAAAAAGGCAGCAGGAATTAATTTTAGATAATACTCATGATGGAATGATTGTCGTAGATAAATGGGGTAAAGTTCTTTTATTTAATCGATCAGCAGAAAGAATGTTGCATACTGATAAAGATGATGCAATTGGTAGGTATATATTAGATGTAGTACCGACTAGTAAATTGCCAAGAGTGCTTCAAACGAAAAAAAAGGAAATTAATCAAGAGCACATATTAATTAATGGTAGCAAAATTTTTACGACGCGTATTCCAATATTCCGTGAAGATGGAGAACTTGAAGGTGCTATTTCTGTTTTTAAAGATGATACTGAAGTGCTAGATTTAGCTGAAGAAGTGACAAATTTAAAAGAAGTGTATAGCATGCTTGAAGCAGTCATTCAAAGTTCAGATGAAGCGATTTCAGTTGTGGATGAAAAAGGTAATGGAATTATTATTAATCCTGCATACACGAGATTAACTGGATTATCAAGTGAACAAGTTTTAGGTAAACATGCAACGATTGATATTAATGAAGGAGAAAGTGTTCACGTAAAAGTATTAAAAACAAAGCAGGCTGTTCGTGGAGTGCGAATGAAAGTCGGAAAACAAAACCGAGATGTATTGGTTAATGTAGCACCTGTAATCGTTGATGGGAAATTAAAAGGAAGTGTTGGAGTAATTCATGATGTTTCCGAAATTTCTCAGTTAACAAATGAGTTACATAGAGCACGACAAATTATTAGAACGTTAGAAGCTAAATATTCATTTGAGGATATAGCTGGTGATTCTGAAGGTATTCGATTAGCAATTATGCAGGCTAAATTAGCTGCGAGTACTCCTGCTACAGTTTTGCTGCGCGGAGAATCAGGTACAGGAAAAGAATTGTTTGCTCACGCGATCCATAATGAAAGCGATCGCAAATATAATAAATTTGTTCGCGTTAATTGTGCTGCCATTTCAGAAACTTTATTAGAAAGTGAATTATTTGGATATGAAGAAGGTGCTTTTTCGGGAGCGAAACGTGGTGGGAAAAGAGGCCTGTTTGAAGAAGCTAATAATGGTAGTATTTTCTTAGATGAAATTGGAGAATTATCACCTGCCATGCAAGCCAAACTATTAAGGGTCCTACAAGAAAAAGAAATTAGACGTGTAGGTGGGACAAAGTCTATACCGATAAACGTGCGTGTGATAGCTGCGACGAATGTTCATTTGGAGGAAGCAATCATTGATGGAAAGTTTCGTGAGGATCTTTATTACCGATTGAATAAACTTCCTATCATTATTCCGGCACTAAAGGATCGAATAGAAGATATTTTACCAATTGGTGAGAGGCTCCTTTCGAAAATTAATCAAGACTACGGGCGTAATGTTGAAGGAGTCTCAGTATCAGCATTAAATAAATTAAACAGTTACAATTGGCCTGGGAATGTACGGGAATTGGAAAATGTGTTGGGAAGAGCAGTTATATTTATGAAGTTTAACGAAAAACAAATTTTACCTGAACATTTATCAGCGATTGTACAAGTTAAAAATGATGTTCAATCTGCTGAACCAAACGAAACTGTACATTTTGAAGAAATAAGCTCCCTCGATGAAATGGTCATAAATTATGAAGGTGCAATCATTGAAAAGATATTACTAAAGAATAATGGCAATAAGACTAAGTCTGCAAAAGAGCTTGGGATATCGGTCAGAAATTTGTATTATAAATTAGAGAAATACCACACTGCAAAAAATAGCACGCAATAATTTGCGTGCTATGAATATTTTTGCATACAATTACTGTCATTTTTCAAAATATTGTTGTAGAATAGATTTTGTGGGTGTTACTAGTACCTGGTACTATAACGTTGGAAATGTAAGGCTTTTCAACTATTTTTAAAATAGTTCCATCCTTTTTGGAAAGTTGGCACGCTAATTGCTTTATATAGTGCGAGGGGATGAAAGGAAGGGCTTCAATGAATTTAAAAGATATAATGATACTCGCGAAAAGTCATTCAATGCAAACAGTAGCTGTTGCAGTAGCTGAAGATTTTGAAGTTAAAGAAGCAGTTTCGTTAGCATTAGATAATGACTTAGCAAAATTTTTACTTTTCGGAAATGAGCAGACCATCTATGAAATGTATGAAGATTTATTAAAAAATGAACAATTTGCAGAAAAACTAACAATCGTTCATTCTAATACAAATAAAGAGGCTGCTAAAAATGCAGTTGTAGCTGTTCGCTCTGGCGAAGCTTCAATTGTAATGAAAGGTAATCTTTCATCTTCAGTTCTTCTGAAAGAAGTGTTGAATAAAGAATATGGCTTAAGAGATAAAGGCGTTTTATCACATGTAGCAATATTCGATGTACCAGGTAGAGAAAATGCAGTCATCGTAACGGATGCTGCAATGAACATTGCACCTACACTAGATCAAAAGGTGAAAATTGTTGAAAACAGTGTTGAAATTGCAAGGAAAGTAGGAATCGAAACCCCTAAGGTTGCTGTACTAGCAGCTGTTGAAGTAGTAAATCCTGCGATGCAAGTTACACTAGATGCAGCATCACTAACTGTCATGAATACAAGAGGACAAATTAAAAATTGTATTATTGATGGACCATTAGCGCTTGATAATGCCATTTCTGTTGAAGCAGCTGAACATAAAGGTTTAACTGGAGAAGTAGCTGGGCGAGCTGATATTTTATTAGTGCCAACAATAGAAACTGGAAATATTCTATATAAATCTTTAGTCTTTATGGCTAACGCAGAAGTGGCTGCACTAATTGCTGGAGCTAAGGCACCGATTGTTTTAACTTCGCGTTCTGATTCAGCAATGACAAAGTTATATTCATTAGCATTAGCTATATGTAATTCTAAAAAATAAACTTACACATTTTAAGGGAGCTGTTATTACATGGAAATCTTCAAATACTTAGAAACTTACGATTATGAGCAAGTAGTTTTCTGCCAAGACAAAGAATCAGGATTAAAAGCGATTATCGCTATTCATGATACAACTTTAGGTCCAGCTTTAGGCGGAACTAGAATGTGGACTTACGAATCAGAAGAAGCTGCAATTGAAGATGCTCTACGTTTAGCAAAAGGTATGACTTATAAAAATGCTGCTGCTGGCTTAAACTTAGGTGGAGGAAAAACAGTAATCATCGGTGATCCACGTAAAGATAAAAACGAAGCAATGTTCCGTGCATTTGGACGTTATATTCAAGGCTTAAATGGTCGTTATATTACTGCTGAAGACGTAGGTACTACTGTTGCTGACATGGATTTAATCCACGAGGAAACTGATTATGTAACAGGTATTTCACCTTCATTCGGTTCTTCAGGTAACCCATCTCCAGTTACTGCATTTGGTGTATACCGTGGGATGAAAGCTGCTGCAAAAGAAGCATTTGGTACTGACAGCTTAGAAGGCAAAAAAATTGCGATCCAAGGTGTTGGTAATGTTGCATACAGCCTATGCGAGTACTTACATGAAGAAGGCGCACAATTAATCGTAACTGATATTAATAAAGAAGCTGTACAACGTGCGGTAGAAGCATTTGGAGCTACAGCAGTAGATCCTGATGATATTTACGGTGTTGAATGTGATATTTACGCTCCATGTGCATTAGGTGCGACTATTAACGACAAAACAATTCCGTTATTAAAAGCGAAAGTTATTGCAGGTTCTGCAAATAACCAATTAAAAGAAACTCGTCATGGTGATTTAATCCATGAATTAGGAATCGTTTATGCTCCTGACTACGTAATCAATTCAGGTGGAGTAATTAACGTTGCTGATGAGTTATACGGATATAACTACGACCGTGCAATGAAAAAAGTTGAAGGCTTATATGATAACATTGCAAAAGTTATCGAAATTTCAAAACGTGATGGTATTCCAACATATTTAGCTGCTGATCGTTTAGCTGAAGAACGTATTGCTACAATGGCAAAATCTCGTAGCCAATTCTTATCTAATGGTCACAACATCTTAAGCAGAAGATAATTAACTGATTTAAAAAATTCCTTTATTTTTTAGATGGAAAGAAAGAGTAGAGTAATAAAAGCTCTTTCTTTCTAGTTATAAAGGTAAGGTAAACTTAGAAGGGAGAGTGTTGACAAATGCATCGTATTTTAGTAATTAATCCTGGCAGCACATCCACAAAGGTTGGTGTATTTGATGATGAAAAACCAATTTTTGAACAAACAATACGCCATGACGATGAAGAAGTAAATAAATATAAAACAATAATTGATCAATATGAATTTAGAAAAAATGTTATTTTAGAGGTTTTACACAAAGAAGGAATTAACATTTCTAAATTAAGTGCTGTATGTGGCCGAGGTGGACTACTTAGACCAATCGAAGGTGGAACTTATGCAGTAAATGAAATCATGTTAGAAGATTTGAAAATTGGCTTTAGTGGTCAGCATGCATCAAATCTTGGTGGGATCATTGCCAATGAGATTGCACAAGGCTTAAACATTCCAGCATTTATCGTTGATCCAGTAGTTGTTGATGAGTTAGAACCAGTAGCAAGAATCAGCGGACAATCACTTATGGAAAGAAGAAGTGTTTTCCATGCATTAAACCAAAAGGCTGTTGCACGAAAAGTGTCAAAACAGTTAGAACAGTCATATAACGATTTAAACCTTATTATTGCCCATATGGGTGGCGGGGTGAGCGTTGGTGCTCATAAAAAAGGACGCGTAATTGACGTTAATAACGGTTTAGATGGTGAAGGTCCATTCAGCCCAGAACGTGCTGGAACTGTCCCAATCGGTGATTTAATAAAACTTTGTTTCTCTGGTGACTACTATATTAACGAAGTTCAAAAAATGATGGTTGGTCAAGGTGGATTAGTGAGCTATCTTGGTACTGCAGATGCAATTAAGGTAGAAAACATGATTGAAGATGGCGATCAAAAAGCCGCTTTAGTATATGAAGCAATGGCTTATCAAGTTGCTAAAGAAATTGGTAGCGCCGCAGCAGTACTTGAAGGCGATATTGATGCAATTATCTTAACAGGTGGAATTGCTTATAGTGATTTTATTGTTAATGAAATTACAAAAAGAGTTAAATGGATGTCACGTGTAATTGTTTTACCAGGTGAAAATGAACTTCAAGCTCTTTGTGAAGGTGCACTTCGAGTACTTCGAGAAGAAGAAGAAGCAAAAATCTATCCTGGAGAAAATGCAGTTAAATCTTTAGTATAAATGTGAGGAGAATTTCATCATGGCAACAGAATATGATTTAGTCGTACTCGGTGGCGGTACAGGTGGCTACGTAGCTGCTATTCGTGCTTCTCAATTAGGCTTAAAAGTAGCAGTAGTAGAAAAAAATAAACTAGGTGGAACTTGCTTACATGCAGGTTGTATTCCAAGTAAAGCATTACTTCGTAGTGCTGAAGTTTTTTCAACTGCTAAGAAAAGTGAAGAGTTTGGTGTTGAAACATCAGGAGTAACTTTAAATTTTAGTAAAGTACAACAAAGAAAAGAAAATATCGTTGCCGGTCTTCATAAAGGTGTAGAACACTTAATGAAACAAGGTAAAATCGATGTATACAGTGGTTTAGGACGTATTTTAGGACCTTCAATTTTCTCTCCAATGCCTGGAACAATTTCTGTGGAAATGAACGATGGTAGCGAGAATGAAATGTTAATCCCTAAAAACGTATTAGTCGCAACTGGTTCAAGACCAAAGTCTTTACCTGGTTTAACAATTGATGGTGAGCATGTAATGTCATCTGATGAGGCGTTAAAAATGGAGTCTCTACCCGAGTCAATTATTATTGTTGGTGGCGGTGTAATCGGTATTGAGTGGGCTTCAATGTTAGCAGATTTTGGTGTTGAGGTAACAGTAATCGAGTATAGTAAAACTATTTTACCTTTAGAAGACGAAGAAATTTCTAAAGAAATGACAAGATTATTAAAGAAAAAAGGAATCAAATTAGTTACTGATGCAAAAGTTTTAGCTGAAACTTTAGTGATCGATAATGGCGTAAGAATTAATGCGCTTCATAAAGATACTGAAAAATCATTCACTGCTGAAAAAATGTTAGTATCAGTTGGTCGTCAAGCAAATGTTGAAGGAATCGGCTTAGAAAATACTGACATCGTAGTTGAAAATGGTTTTATCCAAACAAATGATTTCTACCAAACAAAAGAATCTCATATTTATGCGATTGGTGATGTAATTGGTGGTTTACAATTAGCTCATGTTGCTTCAAGAGAAGGTACGATTGCTGTTGAGCATATTGTAGGCAAAACGCCACTTCCATTAGATCCAACTATGGTTAGTAAATGTGTATATAGTAATCCAGAGGTTGCATCAGTTGGTTTAACTGAGCGTGAAGCAAAAGATAAAGGTTATAAAGTTAAAAAAGGTAAATTCTCTTTCCGTGCAATTGGTAAAGCATTAGTATATGGTGAACATGACGGATTCGTAAAAATAATTGTTGATGAAGAGACAAATGACCTTTTAGGTGTTCACATGATTGGACCACATGTTACTGATATGATTTCTGAAGCTGGATTAGCTCGAGTTTTAGACGCAACTGCATGGGAAATCTCTCATACAATTCATCCACATCCTTCGTTATCTGAAGCGATTGGTGAAGCAGCACTTGCTGTTGAAGGATTAGCAATTCATTCTTAATAAACTATTGAAAAGTAGGGAACTATTCTCTACTTTTCATCTCAAAATATGATTTAAACGCTTCCACATTTTTAAGTGGTAAAAGGGGGATATTTATGGAAAAGGTTACAACTACAAACCGTCATGAACAACTTGGTTTATCAAATGATGACGTTTTAAGTATGTATGAAACAATGCTTTTAGCACGTCGAATTGATGAGCGTATGTGGTTATTAAATCGTGCTGGTAAAATTCCGTTCGTTATTTCTTGTCAAGGTCAAGAAGCAGCGCAAGTTGGTGCAGCTTATGCATTAGATAATACTAAAGACTATGTATTACCATATTACCGTGATATGGGTATTGTTTTACAATTCGGAATGACAGCAAAAGAATTAATGCTTTCTGGTTTTGCTAAAGCTGAAGATCCAAACTCTGGTGGCCGTCAAATGCCAGGTCACTTCGGACAAAAGAAAAACCGTATCGTTACAGGTTCTTCACCAGTTACAACGCAAGTACCTCATGCAGTAGGTGTAGCATTAGCTGGTAAAATGGAAGGTAAAGATATTGTATCATGGGTTTCTTTTGGTGAAGGTTCTTCAAACCAAGGTGATTTCCATGAAGGTGCTAACTTTGCTGGTGTACATAAGTTACCAGTAATTTTCATGTGTGAAAATAACAAATATGCAATCTCAGTACCGATTGAGAAACAATTAGCATGTGAAAATGTATCTGATCGTGCAATCGGATATGGTATGCCTGGTTTTACTGTTGATGGAAATGATCCATTAGAAGTTTACCGTGTAACAAAAGATGCAGCTGACCGTGCTCGTCGTGGTGAAGGTCCAACATTGATTGAAGCTGTATCATACCGATTAACTGCTCACTCAAGTGATGATGATGATCGTGTTTACCGTTCTCGTGAAGAAGTAGAAGAAGCAAAAAGTAAAGATTGCTTATTTACATTTGCTAAATACCTTCATGAAGTTGGTGCTTTAACTGAAGAAATAGAAAAAGAAATGGATACAAAAATCCGTGCAATCGTTGATGAAGCAACTGATTACGCAGAAAACGCTCCATATGCAGCGCCTGAGCATGCAATGAAGTTTGTTTACGAAGAATAAGAGGGGGTAGGACAATATGGCAGTAATGTCTTATATAGATGCAGTAACTTTAGCGTTAAAAGAAGAAATGGAACGCGATCCAAAAGTATTCGTATTAGGGGAAGACGTTGGATTAAAAGGTGGAGTATTTAAAGCGACTAATGGTCTTTATGATCAATTCGGTGAAGACCGTGTTTTAGATACGCCACTTGCAGAATCTGCAATTGCAGGTGTAGGTATTGGTGCTGCAATGTACGGACTTAGACCAGTAGCTGAAATGCAATTCGCTGATTTTATTATGCCTGCAGTAAACCAAATTATTTCTGAGGCATCAAGAATTCGTTACCGTTCAAACAATGACTGGACTTGTCCTATTACAATCCGTGCTCCTTATGGTGGTGGCGTACACGGTGCACTTTACCACTCTCAATCAGTTGAGAAGGTATTTGCAGGTCAACCTGGTTTAAAAATTGTAATGCCATCTACTCCTTATGATGTTAAAGGATTATTAAAAGCGGCAATTCGTGATAACGACCCAGTAATATTCTTTGAACACAAACGTGCTTATCGTTTAATTAAAGGTGAAGTACCTGAAACTGATTATGTACTTCCAATTGGTAAAGCTGATGTAAAACGTGAAGGTGAAGATATTACAATCATCACTTACGGATTATGTGTACATTTTGCTCTTCAAGCAGCTGAAAAATTAGCTCAAGATGGCATTTCAACACATGTTTTAGATTTACGTACAATTTATCCATTAGATAAAGAATCTATTATCGAAGCTGCTGCTAAAACAGGAAAAGTTTTATTAGTAACTGAAGATAATAAAGAAGGAAGCATTATGAGCGAAGTAGCAGCGATTATTGCTGAAAATTGCTTATTTGATTTAGATGCTCCAATCGCTCGTCTTGCTGGCCCTGATGTTCCAGCAATGCCTTATTCACCTACAATGGAAAAATTCTTTATGGTTAATCCAGATAAAGTGGAAAAAGCGGCTAGAGAACTTGCAGCATTTTAATGGCACTGTTTGAAAAAGGGGGACATAATGATGATCGAAAATATTAAAATGCCTCAATTAGGTGAAAGCGTAACAGAAGGTACAATTAGTAGTTGGTTAGTAAAAGTAGGGGACCATGTAAATAAATACGATCCTCTTGCTGAAGTTATGACAGATAAAGTTAACGCAGAAGTACCATCTTCATTTACTGGCGTAATCAAAGAATTAATCGCAAATGATGGCGACACTTTAGCAGTTGGAGAAGTCATTTGTACAATTGAAGTAGAAGGCGCTTCAGGTGAAGTAGCTGCTACTACAATTGAAGAAAAACCAGCTGAAAAAGTTGCACCTGCAGCACCAGTAGCACCAGTTCAAACACCAGTAGCTGCTGCACCTGCGCAAACTATTTCTAAAACAGATGAATCTGGTAAAGTACGTTTTTCACCAGCTGTACTTCGTATAGCACAAGAAAATAACCTTGACCTTTCACTAATTCCTGGTACAGGAAACAATGGTCGAGTTACTCGAAAAGACGTTTTAAATGCAATTGCTAATGGTGTTCCTCAAGCGGCACCAGCTCCAGTTGTAGCTCAAACTCCAGTTCAACCAGTTGCAGCACAAACTGCTCCTGCTGTTGAAGTAGCTAAAGCACCAGCTCCTGCTATTCCTACAGCAGTTGGCGATATTGAGATTCCTGTTACAGGCGTACGTAAAGCAATTGCTGCAAATATGTTACGTAGTAAGCACGAAGCTCCACATGCTTGGATGATGATCGAAGTTGATGTAACAAACTTAGTAAATTACAGAAACAGCCTTAAAGATTCATTCAAACAAAAAGAAGGCTTCTCTTTAACATTCTTCGCATTCTTTGTTAAAGCAGTAGCTCAAGCACTTAAAGAATACCCAATGATTAATTCAATGTGGGCTGGCGACAAAATCATCCAAAAGAAAGATATTAACTTATCAATCGCTGTTGCAACTGATGATGCATTATTCGTACCAGTAATCAAAAATGCTGATGAGAAAACAATCAAAGGTATTGCACGCGAAATTACTGAACTTGCTACAAAAGTTCGTACTGGTAAATTAAAATCAGACGAAATGCAAGGTGGTACATTCACAGTTAATAACACTGGATCATTTGGAAGTGTACAAAGCGCAGGAATCATTAACTATCCACAAGCTGCAATTTTACAAATTGAAAGCATCGTAAAACGTCCAGCCGTTGTAAACGGAATGATTGGCGTTCGCGATATGGTTAACCTATGCTTATCACTTGATCACCGTGTCCTTGACGGATTCATTTGTGGTAAATTCTTAGGAAGAGTAAAAGAAATCTTAGAAAACACAACAAAAGAAAATACAAGTGTGTATTAATAGATTAATTAAAGAGATTGTCCTTTAAGGGCAGTCTCTTTTTTTATTGATTAGTGTTGAGGTGCGGTGTAGTACCGTGAAACTGCAATTAAGTGTGTGATAGGTGCAAAAAGGCGTGTGATAAGTGCAAATAAGAGAAGAGTAACTGGAATAGAGGGTGAAGTGCAAATAAGAATGTGATAGGTGCAAATAAGCGTGTGATAAGTGCAAATAAGAGTAGAGTAACTGGAATAGAGGGTGAAGTGCAAATAAGAATATGATAGGTGCAAATAAGAATGTGATAAGTGCAAATAAGAGAAGAGAAACTGCAAATAAAAGTAGAACTGCAAATAAAATGGGGAAAACTGCAAATAAATTTGGCAAAACTGCAATTAAAAATAGAGAATCTGCAATTAAATTTAACAAAACTGCAAATAAATTAACTAAAATAGCTAATAAGATAGTAAATACCCATACGAGTAAGGTAAAAAGGCTTGATTATTCTTCAAAACTAGACGGTTCTATTGAAAAAATATCAAATTTGTTTTAAAAATTACTAAAAAAAGAAGAAATCTATTAATATTCTTTAAAAATAAACTGATGAGAACAATCTTAAATAAAAAGCACAATCATTTATCCCTACATCTACACTATTTATTAACATAGCCATAATAAAATCCCCCAATAGTAGACTGCCTATCCATTTTATCAGATAGGCTTTTTCGTGTGTCTCCTACAAGCGGATAATACCAAATTAAACATTATTTTTTCTAATTTTTAATTATAACTGAATTTTAATTTAAAATAAGATGGCAGTCAGTCAGTCAGTTACCCTACAGTATAGGATGGAATATGTTTCGAGTTCTATGATAAAATTAAATAATCATACTAATCTGAAATTAATAAAAATAGGGGTGGATTTTATGCTAGTCGAGAAAGAGGGCTATTTTATATCAACTAATAAAGAATTATTAAACAGAGAGGTTATTTATGATTTTTTAGACAAGGATTCATATTGGGCAAACGAAATTCCATTTGAATATATAGAGCGGTTTATTAAAGGTTCATTCTGCTTTGGTGTCTATAAGGGAAATCCAGAAGAAAATGAACCAAACCAAGTAGGCTTTGCAAGAGTCGTAACTGATGGGGTAACATTCGCTTACCTCGCGGATGTATTTATTCTACCTGATCATCGTAAAAAAGGTTTATCTAAATGGCTAATGGAACAAATCCTGATTGATGAAAATGTATCAACAGTTCGAACGTTTATGTTAGGAACGAGAGATGCACATGACTTATATCGTAAATATGGTTTTGAAGTCATTGATAATAGTAAAAATAGATTTATGGCAATTTTAAAAGACAATTTGTATAAGAATATGAAAAGTAAAAAATAAGAACGCGGTTGTAGGTTAGAAAATCATATTTTTTAGTTTACTAAAATGTTATTTTCTAGCCTTAATCCTTTCCTTTTATCTTGCCGGCCTCTCACAGTTCCTAATTACTTTAAGTTTCTCTGACCTAGCCTCTAGACTTCTCTTATTCGATCTATCTCTGCATCTCTTTGGAATAGTCCTTCACTAAAATTTAGTAATCCTTTGGTTAAATGTTTCTCTTTATTCCCTAAACTTCCCTTTCGTTGTCTACGGACTAATCGCTTTACAAAGTGTAATATTTGTAAGATAATTTACAAATATGTGACATCTTAGAGAAATAGGGGGGGATAAGATGTTTAAAAATTTATCTGCCGTACATCCTGTTGCTTGGAATATCGTTATCGGAACTTTGTTCGTTAGATTTGCTAGCACAGTAAGTATGCCGTTTTTAGCTATTTATTTAACTTCAGTTAAACATATCTCACCTGCAATGGTTGGGCTTATGTTAACAGTTTCATCGTTTTTAGGGGTGTTTTTCAGCTTCATAGGAGGAACTCTTTCTGATCGTATTGGGAGGAAAACTATTTTACTATCGAGTATTTTCTTATGGTCTATTACGTTAGTTGGTTTTGGGCTAGGCGATTCGTTTATATGGTTTTTTGTACTGAATTCGATCTTAAATATTTGCTCATCATTTTTCGAACCTTCTTCAAGGGCGTTGCTTTCTGACATAACCGATGAGAAATCAAAACTGTTAGTCTTTAATTTGCGCTATGCTGCAATAAATGTTGGGGTAGCAGTAGGTCCTTTAGTTGGTTTATATCTTGGAAGTTCTAAGAGTACATTACCATTTGTATTATCTGGAATTGTGTACTTTTTTTATGGGCTAACATTATTATACATGTTGTCAAAACATAAAATCGGAGAAGTTAATTCAGCGCCAACTAATAAAGTTTCGATGAAGGCGTCGTTTTCAATTTTACGCAAGGATATTATCTTTGCTTTAACGATTGTTACAATTTGTTTTTATGGCCTTGGTTATTCACAAAGCTTTTCTACAATGTCACAATATTTTGCGAATGCACCACAGTTTCATAATGGGATTAAATTATACGCTTATTTAACAACAATCAATGCAGTTACTGTAGTAATACTTCAGTTTCCAATTGTAAGTAGAATGAAGAATTTTTCACCTACTGTATCAATGATGATCGGAAATATCATCGTTAGTCTAGCGGTTGCTGGGTTCGGTTTATTTACTAATTTTTTCTTATTAGCAATCGTTATGATTATTTTAACAGTAGGAGAAATCTTTGCTTTTACATTTACAGATGTATTTGTAGACCAACTTGCTCCAGAAGATTTAAAGGGAACTTATTTTGGCGCAATGGGATTCTCAAAACTAGGATTTGTTTTCGGTCCTGCGCTAGGGGGAAGTTTATTAGCTTACTTCGGATATGAAAAGGGCGGACATGGTTTTGTTATAATTAGTGCAATTGCTTTTCTAAGTTTTCCAATGATGTTTTTTGTAAATCGTCTTTTTCAAAAAAGGAAAGAAGTCGAGATTCAATCGGAAACGAAGTTAACAGTTAATTCTTAAAGAACGCTAAAAGCGTTCTTTTTTTATATCTTATAAAATTTCCATTCATTTCCAATTGTTAATGTGATACATTTTTATAAGAAGGGGGAGTTTTATGAATAAATATGGATGGCTTTCGATTATTATGGTTGGAATCAGCATAATTCTATCTTTTTTTATGAGAGAACACACTAAATACCCTGGCATATTCCTTATCTTTTTTTGTATCTTGTCACTGAGTGGAGTGATTTTTGCATTCCTCTCGAAAAAACTAACAAATATCATTCTTGGTACGTTTTTAAATATCGTAGCATTTATTTGCTTTTTCTTATTAGTATTGGCATTTGGTATTGGTGAAAAGTAGATAAGGTTTGATAAATCCGAATTTAATCGATCTATAGTGATTTCTTTCTAGTTAGAGTTTTTTCACACTAAAAAAGTATGTGTTAGATCACTTCCTCATATATTTGTATAAACAAATGATATGGAGGGAGAGAGATGGACGAACTTCTTTTTGATCAGCTGAAATTAGTAAGTTGGGACTGTATAATTTTAGAAGGTGCTAGTGAACAAGAAGAAGAGCTTATGAAAAATGTATTATCCTCATTACATTCAATTGGATTAAAAAATAAAATTGATGCAAAAATATTATTTATTGCAGGTGATGTGGAGAAGATTAATCAATTTGAAAATAATAATCCATATGTAACAGTTATTCGTGTCGTTGAAGAAGTTAATGATAGTTATCAATATGCAATATCTACTTTAGCTCATTTGCCGATTATTATTGATGAGTTAGTAAATGAATGAAAATATAATAGTAAGCAGGTTTAAAAGCTTGAATTAATAGTCTCTAAATTGGTAAGATGAAAAAAAGCACGTAAGGAGTAGATGAAATGAATATGAACTTTAACTTTTTTATGAATGATGTTGTCCATACTGCACGTCAAGAAATCGTAGCGGCTGGTTATGCAGAATTAAAAACACCTGAGGAAGTCGAGCAAGCATTAGGAAAGAAAGGCACAACACTAATAATGGTGAATTCGGTATGTGGTTGTGCAGGTGGTATTGCCCGTCCTGCTGCAGCACATTCAGTACATTATGATGCAAGACCTGATCAATTAGTTACCGTGTTTGCAGGGCAAGATAAAGAAGCGACTTCAAAAGCACGTGAATATTTTACTGGAAAAGCTCCTTCTTCTCCGTCATTTGCATTATTAAAAGATGGTGAGCTTGTTGCAATGGTTGAACGTCATGAAATTGAAGGACATGATCCAATGCAAGTTGTTCAAAAACTTCAAACTTATTTTGAACAATACTGCGAGGAAATTTAATTAAGTATAAAAAAGTACAAAAATTTATNNATAAATTTTTGTACTTTTTTTGTACATAATATTATTATGTAAACTAAAGTATAACTGGTAATTTCAGTTAATTATTTTATAAATAAAATAAAAGATAAAAAAGAAGGAAATTACGGCTAGTGAGCATGTGAAAATTAAAAGCTTTAAAGCATCTTTATATGCTGACTCGTCATACTTTACTCGAAATGCGAAGGACTCCAATCTATGCTTTTTTGATTTTCTATATTGATTTAAATCGATAATATTTGATTGATCCACAACACACCTCTCCTTTATTGTATATATATTATTTAAATTTTAAAATATTCTAAAAAATTAGTAAAGTTGTTTAATACCCAAATTAATAGCAAATTATGCCATAATTAATGGAATAAAGTAGACTAATGGATTGAAAGGAACGTGTACATTTTGAAATATACTTTATGCTTTATTAAACGAGAAAATGAACTTTTAATGTTAAATAGAGTAAACGCTCCAACAATGGGAATTTGGAATGGTGTTGGTGGAAAAATAGAAAAAGGTGAAACAATTGAAAGGTCTGTACAAAGAGAAATTGCTGAGGAAACCGGGATCCAGATTGAAATGAATCAATTAACTTATAAAGGTAAAGTAACCTGGCATGAAGAAGATGTGGATTTTGGTGGTATGTATGTATTTCTTGCTGAAGTTCCGAGCGATTTACAATATGATACACCTATTAAAACGAATGAAGGAATTTTAGATTGGAAAAAAATTGAGTGGGTAGTAAATGATAAAAATCAAGGTGTTGGGGAGTGTATCCCATATTTTCTTCCTATACTATTGGATGACGAGAGAGTTCATCACTATTCCTTTTATTATAAGGGGAATAAAGTTGTTGATGTAGTGATCGAAGAAGGGATTTTAATATAATAAAATAATTTATAAATGAATAATGTAATCATTTTAGCGGAAATACCATTCAAAATATGGTATTTTTTTTATGAATAAGTGAGAAAACGCTTAAATTTGGGGGAATTTAAACATTTTGTAGATGAAAATGTAGAGATTTGCGAGATTTGTCGAAAACTTTTTTGAAAAATCAGAAAAGTGTACAAGTAACCTACTTATTCATTGAGTTGAATAAATATATAATTATAATGAATTTTAATAAAAAATATTTTTATATAATATCCTTGTAAAATTAAGGTTTATAGAGATTTTTTGTCGAAATACCGAAAAATATGGTTGCATATTTATTAGTATGTGTTAAAATTCATTTTATGAAATAATTATTCATTCGAAAAAAATAGTTGTTTAATAGAATTTTAATAAAGATAATAGAAATAAGATATTTGAATTTTTCAAAAATTAGGGGGAAAACATCATGAAAAAAATAGTCGGAGTTTTAGCTGCATCAGCATTATCAATTGGAATGTTATCTGCTTGTAACAAGTCAGATGATAAAACCTTAATCTTAGGAACGAGCGCGGATTATAAGCCTTATGAATTTATTGACACACAAAATGATAAAATTGTCGGTTTTGATGTTGATTTAGCGAAAGCGATTGGTAAGAAAACTGGTTACACAGTTAAAGTAAAAGATATTGATTTTACCTCATTAATTACTGCTATGAATGCAGATAAAGTAGATTTCATTATGGCAGGTATGAAAAAGACGCCCGAGCGTGCTAAAAATGCAGATTTCACTGCACCATACTTTACGGACCAAAATGAAGTAGTTATAAATAAAGATTCAAATATTAAAAGTGTTAGTGATTTAAAAGGGAAAACAGTTGGTGTACAAGCTGGTTCGATTCAAGAAACAAAAGCAATTGAAGTTGCTAAAAAAGTTGGATTTAAAGTTGAAAACCGTAATCGTATTCCTGAAATGGTAGAAGAATTAAAAGCTGGAAGATTTGATGCAGTAATTATCGAACAATCTGTTGCAAGCGGCTATCTTAATAAATTAACTGAAATGCAAGGTCTTATGATGCAAGATTTCTTTGAACAGTCTGGTTCAGCAGTAGCTCTTCCAAAAGGTAGTAAATTAACACCTAAATTTGATAAAGCTCTTACTGAATTAAAGAAAGATGGAACTGTCGATAAATTAATAAAAAAATGGTTCGGAGAAATGAAGTAAGACTAGGGTAAGCTACTAGAAACAATAAGTGCTTAGCAAGAGATTTAAGAGATTAAAAGATTAAAATCTAAATTTTAGGGTATTTGAAAATATAGAAAATGTTTAGTTTTTGTTGTAATAAGGGGAGGAATTATTGATGGAGAAAGATTGGAGTCACTTATTGGAAAAAATGCCTTTACGTCTTGCACCGAGCATGGCAAAGGATCATCCTAACTTACCGGTAGTCAAAGAAGAGGGTTGTTACTATTATGGTGTTGATGGTAAACAGTACTTAGATTTTACTTCTGGTATTGCTACTACAAATGTTGGACATCGTCATCCTAAAGTGGTGCAAGCAATTAAAGATGGAGCGGATTCTTTAGCTCATGGTCCTTCTGGGGTAATTATATACGAATCGATTTTAAAACTAGCAGATGAGTTGGCTGAAATTCTTCCTGGTAACTTAGATACTTTCTTTTTTGGAAATAGTGGAACAGAAGCAATTGAAGGAGCTATTAAACTAGCAAAACATGCTACTAAACGTCCTTATATTGTTTCATTTATCGGTTGTTTCCATGGCCGTTCTATGGGGGCATTAAGTGTAACTACTTCAAAAAGTAAGTATCGAAAATTTTTACAACCATCAGGTTCCTATCAAATACCTTATGCAAATGTTTCAGAATGCCCTGAAGGTTATGATGAAGAACAATATGTAGTTGGACAATTAGAAAAAGATTTTAAACGTTTATTTAATCACCAAGTAACTCCAGAAGAAGTTGCTGCAGTTATTGTAGAGCCTGTTCTTGGAGAAGGTGGATATATTGTCCCTCCTAAAGCTTGGTTAAAGAAAATTCGAGAGATCTGTGATCAAAATAATATTTTATTAATATTTGATGAGGTTCAAACTGGGTTTGGACGTACAGGTGATTGGTTTGCTGCACATACTTTTGATGTGACACCAGATATTATGGCGATTGCAAAAGGTATTGCTAATGGTATTCCATTAAGTGCAACTGTAGCATCAAATGAACTAATGAAACTTTGGCCACTTGGTAGTCATGGTACAACATTTGGAGGAAACCCAATAGCATGTACAGCTGCACTTGCTGTTTTAGAAATTATTAAAGAAGAAAAGTTATTAGATAATACGAAAGAAGTTGGAGCATACGCAGTTGAAAAACTGAATGAATTAAAAGAAAAACACCCTGTAATTGGAAGTATTCGTTCAATCGGTTTAATGATCGGTATTGAAATCATTAATCCTGCTACAAACGAACCAGATGGTGATGGATTATTTAAAATTCTTGATCTTGCTTTGGAAAAAGGTGTTTTATTCTATTTCTGTGGTAATAACAGTGAAGTTATTCGTATGATCCCACCTTTAACAGTTACGAAGAATCAAATCGATGATGGGTTAGCAATCTTAGATGAAGCATTAACAGAATATGAGCAATCCATTGGATATGAAATATACGAAACAAAGGGCATTGGTTTCTAAACCAGTGCTCTTTATCTAAACAGATATTGTCGAAAATATTTTGAAATTTTAAGTCAATCGTAAAGGAGTACTACAATATGAATTTAGATTTTTCACAAATTGTTCCTTCTATGCCATATATATTGGCCGGACTAAAATTAACACTACTTGTAGTTAGCTGTTCAATTTTATTAGGTCTAATTTTAGCAATATTACTAGCATTAATGAAAATTAGCCGTGCAAAATGGTTAGTTGTCATAGCTGATTTTTATACATCAATTTTTCGCGGGACGCCGATGGTTTTGCAATTAATGATCATTTATTATGGATTGCCACAATTAGTTGGTTTCGATATCGAGAAGTTTCCAGCAGCGGTTTTAGCTTTTGGATTAAATTCCGGAGCTTATGTTTCAGAAATTATTCGTGCAGGTATTTTAGCAGTTGATAAAGGACAACAAGAAGCTGCTTCTGCACTAGGAATACCTTATCGTAAAATGATGTCAAAAATTATTTTACCGCAAGCATTCAAAAATATTTTACCAGCATTGATGAATGAGTTTATTACTTTAACGAAAGAATCAGCTATGGTTACTGTAATTGGTGCATCTGATTTAATGCGAAGAGCATTTTTAGTCGGTGGAGAGACTTACTCATTTATGGAGCCACTTATTTTTGTAGCCGGAATCTACTATATTATAATTATGTTATTGTCACTTCTAGGTAAATCTATTGAAAGGAAGATGCGTACAAATGATTAAAATTACGAATTTAAATAAAAGCTTTGGTAATGTTCATGTATTAAAAGGTATTAATACGATCATCGAGCAAGGATCTGTTGTAGCTGTAATTGGGCCGTCTGGTTCTGGTAAATCTACTTTTTTACGTTGTATGAATTTATTAGAAACACCATCGAATGGTGAAATTTGGATGGATGAAATTGAAATTACAAATCCAAAAAGTAATATTATGAAAATACGTGAAGATGTAGGCATGGTATTTCAACATTTTCATTTGTTCCCGCATATGACAGTTCTAGAAAATATAACGTATGCTCCAATCAATGTAAAAGGTATGAGCAAAGCTGAGGCAGATGAGAAAGCCAAAAAGCTTTTAGATAAAGTAGGTCTTCTTGAGAAAGCAAATGTTTATCCGCCTCAACTATCAGGTGGACAAAAGCAACGTGTTGCAATTGCAAGAGCACTTGCGATGGAACCAAAAGTAATGTTATTTGACGAGCCAACTTCAGCATTAGACCCAGAGATGGTAAAAGAAGTACTTGAAGTAATGAAATCTTTAGCTCACACAGGTATGACAATGGTAATCGTTACACATGAAATGGGATTTGCAAAGGAAGTAGCAGATCGAATTTTATTCTTAGACGAAGGAAATCTAGTTGAAGATTCAACTCCAAGTGAATTATTCACAAGACCAAAAACTGCTCGTGCAAAATTATTTCTTGAAAAAGTATTATAATTTTATTCATAAAAAAGAAACTGAAGATAAAATTTTCAGTTTCTTTTTTTACATTAAGAGAGTATAAATTGGCAACGGTAAAGAAAAGTCGACGAGAGATGCCAATTTTAAGTATAAGTGCAACTACGCCTCTATCTTCGCCTGACGGCTCGCCAATCGGCGAGTTTTCTTTATGTAATTTAGACCTTAATCATTATTTTGTTTTAATTTTAAAGGCTTTGTAGAGATGATTGATTCAATGTTTTTACTTATTAATTTATTATTTTTACGATTTTCAATTCGTGCCTTTGCAATCTCAGCTAGTTCTCGTTCTTCGTCGGTTTCAAGAATGATTGTTGGCACTGGTACGGTCTTATTATCTTTCATACCGACAAATGTTAAAAATGAAGTAGCAGCAACTCGACGATTACTAGTAATTAAGTTTTCTGCAATTGCTTTTACAAAAATGACAATTGATGATGTACCAGTAACAACAACAAATGCCTCATAAGAAATACAGTCCTCTTCGGTTACTGGATGCAAAAAGTCTACATGATCAATTGAAGCAGTGACACATTTTAACCTCGAATGTTTAGCAGCTGTAATAGAAGAAATCATATCCATGTCAGCAAGAATCTTTCCACCAAAAAGCGTTTGGTGATTGTTTAAATCAGTAGGGAAAACCCGAACAGTTAAAGTTGAACGTGATTCATGACAATATTTAGAACTCATAAATTCACACCTTTTTTTGAATTAGTATTAAAGAAAAGGATTAGAAAATCCCCTAGTTTTCAAAAGCACTACTACTTTTTAAATAGTGCTCTTTTTCATTTTCTTAGAATTCCTAACTTTTACATTCCTAATCCATTTCTAAAAATAAAATAGTTAAGATAATATCTTCCTGTCCGACATTCCATTAATGAATCAATTACGATATTAAGTAAAACAATAGTAACGGTGATGTTATGTACAGAATTGGTTCAAGAATTGTGAAAACTGCATTGGGGAGTGCTGCAGCAATTTTTATAGCACAAACTGTTGGGATTCATTTTTATGGGTCTGCAGGAACTATAACAATATTATGTATTCAACCAACTAAAAAACGTTCATTAGATACAGCTTGGAGAAGGTTTACTGCATGTGTGCTCATCATACTTTTTTGTGTTTTTTTCTTTCATATTTTTGGATACACACCGTTAGCAATTGGATTATTACTATTATTTTTCATTCCATTTCTAGTAGCGCTTCGAATTCAAGAAGGTGTTCTTACTAGTACAGTCATTATGCTTCATCTTTATGGATTAAAAAAAATAACGATTCCAATCATATTAGATGAGTTAACCGTTATTGTAATAGGAATTGGAGTGGCCTTACTTTGTAATTTATATATGCCTAGTTTAGACGATCAGATTAAAAGCTTTAAAGTTAAAATAGACTCTAAATTTTGTTTTATTTTCGAGAAAATTTCTATTTTTTTAAAAGAGCCGTCTAATAAGTGTTTTTTAGAAGAATATGATGAAACAGTAAAATTACTACAAGAAGCGAAAAAAATTTCTAAATTAGAAATAGACAACCATTATTTTAAATCGTCGAATGACGAGGATTACGAATACTTTTTATTAAGAGAAAGACAGCTTGCTGCTATTCATCGCATAATTGAAACAGTTTGCAGCATTAAAGTAAGCAATGAGCAGTCGATCATTTTGGCAAAGTTTTTTAATGATCTAAGCTTTTCGATAAACCCAATTATAAGTGGAGTTATTTGTTTGCATCAGTTAGAAGAAATCTATCATATGTTTCGGGCTATGCCTTTACCACAAACTGCTGATGATTTTGAAACAAGAGCAGCAGTTTTAACAATCATCAATGAAATGGAAAGTTTTTTAATTATGAAGTCAAAGTTTAAAGGGAAATATTCAACGTTAGCTTGAAGGGAGTAGATTGGTTTGCTTAAATTAGTTCTGGCACTATTTTTAGTAGTCGGTCCTGTTTGGCCACTTGGCCAAAATCCACAAGTGGGTGAGCCATTTATTATTATTAATAAAGAAGTAAATAATTTAGCATACGTAGAAGACGGTAAAATACAAGGAATCTATAAAATTGCTACTGGGAAAACGGCAGATTTAACGCCAGAAGGTATTTTTAATATTACATATAAAGCGAAAAATCCTTATTGGCGCAAAAAGAATATTCCAGGTGGGGATCCAAAAAATCCGCTTGGCTCTAGGTGGATTGGTTTTGATGCGTTAGGAACGGATGGATCAATTTATGGAATACATGGAAATAATAATCCCTCAACGATTGGAAAGTATATATCAAATGGATGTGTAAGGATGTACACAAATGATGTAAATGAGCTTTATGATAAAATTCCTTATGGAACAAAGGTTTATATAACAACATCATCAAATTCGTTTGAACAATTAGCTCGGGAACAAGGAGCGATTAAATAATAAAGAGGATTCATCAGTTAGATTTCAAAATCTTGTTGATGAATCCTCTTTTCCATTGTATTTGTCAAATAGTTATAGTCTCTACGCCAGTTCTTTATAGTAAAGAAGCGATACCTGCAAGTAAAGTAGTAGCAAGCATTGAAATTAACATAATCATCACGACTATTTTTTGTGTTTTTTTTCTCATGTGATTACCACCTTAAATTAAGAATTACATTTGATTAATAATTATTTATAAGATTAATACAAGTCTTGTCCTATTTTAGCATATGTATGTAATAAAAGCATCGGTTAAAAGGAGAGGTCAAGAAATGTTCACAAATATAGATCATATGGCGATTTGTGTGAAAGATTTAAACGAGAGCATAAAAAAATATGAAGCTGAATTAGGATTATCTTATTCTTATCGTGAAATAGTAAACGATCAAGGAGTAGAAATTGCATTTTTTGAATCAAAGAAAATTAATATTGAATTAATCCAACCACTTACTACAATTAACCCTGTGCATAAATACATTGAAAAAAAGGGTGAAGGTTTGCATCATATTGCTTTTCAAGTTGATGATATTGAAAAATCATTAAATGAACTTAAAAAACGTCAATTTAGTTTAATTAACCACTCACCTCGTAATGGAACAAATGGTTCAAAAGCTGTTTTTATACACCCTAAACAATTTGGCATGTTAATCGAAATTGTTCAAAACAAGGGGGAAGTATAATGAGTAAATATGATGATCTATATAGACTGTATGAAAAAAAATCTGAAATAGAGCAAGGAGGAGGATTTGAACGGATCGAAAAACAGCATGAACGGGGAAAATTTACGGCTCGAGAAAGAATAGATCTGTTATTAGATGAAGGTAGCTTTGTAGAGTTATATAGTTTTGTAGAGCATCGTTGTACAGATTTTGGAATGGATGAGCAATCGGGAGCATGTGACGGGGTCGTAACCGGCTATGGAACGATAAATGATCGAACGGTTTTTGTATTTTCTCAAGACTTCACAGTATTTGGTGGGGCTTTAGGAGAAATGCATGCAAAAAAAATTAGTCAAATAATGGACATGGCAGTAAAGTGCAAGGCTCCTATAATTGGTTTAAACGATTCAGGTGGCGCAAGAATTCAAGAAGGTGTGCTTTCTTTGGATGGTTATGGACATGTCTTTTATCGCAATACGATCTATTCCGGTGTAGTACCACAAATCTCAGTTATAATGGGCCCTTGTGCAGGGGGAGCGGTTTATTCTCCTGCAATAACTGATTTTGTCATAATGGTTAATGGAAGTAGCCAAATGTTTATAACTGGACCAAAGGTAATTGAAAGTGTAACGGGTGAAAAAATTTCTGCAGAAGATTTAGGTGGAGCGAAAGTACATAATGAAATTAGTGGTAATGCACATTTTCATGCAAAGACGGAAGAAGAGGCACTAAATGTAGTTAGAAGCCTATTGGATTATTTACCTTCACATTGGGAAGAAAAAGCGCCTATTAAAATGAAGAATGACAAAGAGATTGATGATTTAATGGAATTAATACCTGATGAGAGTAGTCGGCCGTATGACGTGAAAAAAATAGTCGAAATGATTGTAGATGAAGATTCTTTTTTGGAGGTACATCAAGGCTTTGCAAAAAATTTAGTTGTTGGGTTTGCTAGGTTAAATGGTGAAGTATTAGGATTAGTTTGTAATCAGCCCAAGTTTATGGCAGGAGGACTAGATTTACATTCTGCCGATAAAGGAGCAAGATTTATTCGTTTTTGTGATAGTTTTAATATACCGATTGTAACTTTTGTTGATGTTACAGGGTTTTTCCCTGGTGTAAAACAGGAGCATGGAGGTATAATAAGGCATGGCGCAAAGCTTTTATACGCATATTCTGAAGCAACAGTTCCAAAGGTTACAGTCATTACAAGGAAAGCTTTTGGTGGGGCATACGTTGCTTTAAATAGTAAATCGATTGGAGCAGATTTAGTATTTGCTTGGCCAAACGCTGAAATTGCTGTAATGGGTGCTGCCGGAGCTGTCAATATACTATATGGAAAAGAAATTGCTCAAAGTAATCATCCTGATGAGATCAGATCGGAGTGGATGGATCTTTATAAAGAGAAATTTTCAAATCCATATGTAGCTGCAAAATATGGACTAGTCGATGAGATTATTGATCCAAAGATGACTAGAAAAAAGCTAATTCAATCTTTAGAAATACTAAAAAACAAAAATGAAAAGCGTCCAGCTAAAAAACATGGTAATATACCTTTGTAGACATTTTTTTACATATACAATATGGAGGCATGACTGAAAATGATTAATGAACAACGTATAGTCGATGAATTTTTAGAATTAGTACAAGTAGACTCTGAAACTAAGTATGAAGCTGAAATTGCAAAGGTTTTAAAACAAAAATTAGAAGCCCTTGGAATGAATGTTTTTGAAGACGACACAATGGGTGTTACAGGTCACGGTGCTGGAAATATTGTTGCTACAATTCCTGCTACTAAAGAAGGAGTAGACGGTATTTTCTTCTCTTGTCACATGGACACAGTAACTCCAGGTAAAGGAATTAAACCATCAATTAAAGATGGATACATCGTTACAGATGGTACAACTATTCTTGGAGCTGATGATAAAGCTGGTATCGCAGCATTTTTAGAAGCAGCTAAACAGATTAAAGAACAAAATATTGAACATGGTGAAATTCAATTCATTATCTCAGTTGGTGAAGAATCTGGATTACATGGTGCAAAAGCAATGGATCCAAAATTAATCACTACTAAATTCGGATATGCATTAGATAGCGATGAAGAAGTAGGTAATATCATCGTAGCAGCTCCAACTCAAGCAAAAGTTATTGCTACTATTTATGGTAAAACAGCTCATGCTGGTGTAGCACCTGAAAAAGGCGTATCAGCGATTACGATTGCTTCTAAAGCAATTGCTAGAATGCCTCTTGGTCGTATCGACGAAGAAACGACTGCAAATATCGGACGTTTCGAAGGTGGAAGTGCAACAAACATCGTTTGCGATAAAGTGAGCATCTTAGCTGAAGCTCGTTCATTAATCGGTGAAAAAATGGAAGCTCAAGTAGCTAAAATGAAAGCAGCATTTGAAGAAGCAGCTACTGAAATGGGTGGACGCGCTGAAGTTGAAGTTCAAATTATGTATCCTGGATTTAAATTTGGTGAAGGAGATCACGTGGTTGAAGTTGCAAAACGCGCAGCAGAAAAAATCGGACGTACTCCTGCATTACAACAAAGTGGTGGTGGATCTGATGCTAACGTATTCGCAGGTCACGGTTTCCCAATCGTAAACTTAGCAATCGGTTATGAAGAAATCCACACAACTAACGAAAGAATGCCAATTAAAGAACTAGTAAAAACAGCTGAAATGGTTATTGCAATCGTTGAAGAAGTTGCAAAATAATATATAAAAATGAAAAAGACGAAACACTTTTGTGTTTCGTCTTTTTAGTATATTGAAATATAAAATTGACAACTAAGCGTGGCTAAATTAAAAGAGCATGTTGATGATAATGCTATAATTTGAGCTAATCATTAAATTTGCTCTGTAAAAGTAGATTGTAAATTTATTCAATAAGTTGGAGAAGTAAAATTTAATACAAAAAAAATCAAATTTCCCCAATACAATACTAAATATTTATAAGCTAATCTTTGAAGAATTATGAAATGAAATAGAGGGAGAAAAATCAAATTAATTTAACGAGGAATTTCCTAAAAAGTAGTTTAAGTTGTTTTATCTTTATCTATTTATATTGTTGGGTTTATAGCCCTTCCTCCGATTATAATACTGTTGCATTAATAAGTATTTTTATGGTAGTAATTGGGATTTTACTTTCAATAACCAGTAATCTAATAAAGAGTAAAAATTAGTAGAATATATGCAACTTTCGCATGTTTGGCATGAGTTTTACTTTAGCTGTCTACATTAGGTAAACTTTTTTTGGGGGTACAAGAATAATTTCATTTAATTTGAAGAAGTTGATTGGAATGGAAGGATTCTCGACTCCTATGGGATAAGCGGGAAGGCTGAGACCCCACAGGCTTGCCGAGGAGGCTCAGGTCTCGCCCCATGGAAAGCGAGAATCCTGTAGTGGAAATCAACAACATACAGATTCCTTTACCACATATTGTTAAGTAATTGACAGATTCTTTTTCAAAAACGTGAGAAAGACGAAACACTTATGTGTCTCGTCTTTTTTAATACAACAATCTATTCTTAAAGCTTTAATCCTATTTAATCCTTAATTTGGACTTAATCGCTTCCTCCATACAAAATAGAAAATAGCTGCGATTAATAAAGCAGATGGAAAAATCACTAAACTATACCTTGCAAAAATAGAAGCTACTTTATCTCATTCTTCTCCAAAAATTTTCCCTAATGTAATAAAAGTGAATCCCCAAAGGATTGCACCGACAAATCCATACATAGAAAACTTTTTATAAGAATATTTATTAATCGCTGCAAAATATGCTGTCAAATGTCTTACTCCAGGAATAAAAAAACCTATTATCAGTATATAGGGTCCAAATTTTGCAAATAAACTTTTAGTGAATTCAATTTTTTTCTCAGTAATATGTACTTTTGGACCATATTTATTTAATAATGGTAAACCAAACATATATCCAAGTAAGTAACTTAAAGAAATACCACAAATGATCCCAATAATGGCACATGCTATTGATGGTACATAGGATAGTCTACCTTGAAACACATTATAACCTATGTATATTAAAAGTATTTCATCTGGTAAGGGTAAACCAATAATTCCTCCTATTAATGCTAAAATGATGCCTAAATAACCATAGTGATTAATTAATACGTTTAAATGATGAACCATTGATTTAATACACATCCTCGTTTTTTTCCGCGTGAAGTAGTTAGGCTAATTAATTTGATTAAGATAATATCATTTTGTACAAACAAAAGTATTTTATAGCATTTTCATAAATTAGGCAATTCAAAATTCAAATAATTTTGTTATTATTAAAAGGATTTAATAGTAATCCGAAAAAATTAAAATTAGGTGGAAAAATGATTAATTTTTATGAAATTTGCCCAAATCACTTTAGTAGAAATAAAACGATTGTTATGTTTCACGGCTGGGGTTCAACACACTGAATCTCAAATAAATTTAGGGAATGAATTATCAACACTTGGATTTAAAGTGGTTATTCCTGAAATTAAATATCATGATACGAGACAAGCACTAAACAACCATTTTGACCAAAAGGTTTTACAATCATATTTTTGGAAAACGATTTTTTATACAATTGATGAAGAAAATGAACTAATGAATACCCTTAATTTAAAGAAAGAAGAAACAATACTCTTTGGAAGCTCAATGGGTGGGTTTATTGCTAGCGGCATATTTTTTTCAAATACGAGCTATGCGGGATTAATAAATATTAATGGATCAAGTTCATTCGTTTTTTCTGAGAAGGATTTTTGTAACAAAGCTGGAAGAAGTATTGAAGAGAATTACTTGGCAACGATTGAAAAATATGATCCGAAATTTTCAGGGAATGTCAATAATAAGCCAATTCTTTTCTTGCATGGCGAAAAGGACAGGGTAATATCAATTGATGGTCAAATTGATTTTGTAGCTTCAAACAATCATGATATACAGTTTTTAAAATATAAAGATGTAAATCATACAATTACTAATCGTATGAAAACTGATTTAATCAATCGGCTAGATAAAAGTTTTTAAATAATTGGAGGTATATGATGAATGACAATTCTCTACCAAAGGGATTATCACAGCCAGCAATAAGAGCTTTAACTGCAGCAGGGTACTTAAGTTTAGAGCAATTTACAAAATTAAGTGAGTCTGAAGTATTAAAATTACACGGTATGGGCCCGAAAGGAATCAAAGCGATTAAGAATGCTTTAGAAGAGAAAGGCTTAACATTTAAAAATTAAAATCTTATTTTTTAGAACTGATTAATTTTCAGTTCTTTTTTATTTTATCTAATGAATTATTGCGAAGTATCTTTACCATAAGTTGCTAAGGAAATCGAAAGTGTTATTGTGATAAAATAATTTTTATCGGCTTGAAAGCAGAATTTAATTTTATAAAAAGGGGGGAGACTATTGAAAGCTAACTTGTCTCCTATTCACAAAAAGGGCACTCGATATTATTTAACAATAAACAAGAAATTTTGGATTAGCCATGTCGTATCATTAATGTGGTTAATTTTTTCGATTTATCTTTCAATTCCTTGGTTAGATGATTTATCAGACGTTGTTACCCTTCCCGTTGCAATCATTATTATAGGTGGTATTGCTTATATTCCGGGCTATATGAGCACTTTTTTAGTAATAAGTTTACTACTCGATAAACAACCTAATTTTAAAAATGAATTTCCTACGGATTCGGTTACAGTATTAGTCGCGGCTTATAATGAAGAAGGAGCTATTTTTAATACGTTAAAATATATTTCAGATCAAGATTATACTGGTCAAATAAACGTTATCGTAATAAATAATAATTCAACAGATAAAACAGATCGTGAAGTAATAAGAGCACAAAAAGAGTTAAAATCAAATATTACTTTAATCCATGAATCTAAGCCGGGTAAGTTTAATGCACTGAATAAGGGGTTAGATTATGTAAAAACGCCTTATGTTATTACTTTAGATGCAGATACATTAATTCATCCCTCAGCGATCAGATATTTAGTTTCTAGGATGAAAAGTAGTCCTTCTGATGTTTGTGCGGTTGCTGGTTCTATGCTAGTTCGTAATAGCCGTGAAACATTTTGGACTAAAATTCAGGAATGGGATTACTTCTTAGGAATTGCTTCAATTAAAAGACTGCAAGGATTGTATCAAGGAACACTTGTTGCTCAAGGGGCATTTAGTTTATATAGAACTGATTGCGTAAAGGAAGTTAATGGGTGGCCAGATGCGATTGGAGAAGATATCGTTTTAACTTGGAGACTTTTACAGAAAAAATGGAAGGTTTATTTTGAACCGTTAGCAGTAGCATTCACTGATGCACCGACAACGTTTGGTCACTTTGCTAAACAAAGATCAAGATGGGCTAGAGGTATGGTTGAAGGGCTGATCGAAATCAAACCTTGGCAGCAACCGCAAGTTTATACAAAGTATTTAACTGGAATTAATCTAATGATGCTTTACTTGGATTTAGTTTACACTTTATGTTGGATACCTGGATTGATTTTAGCCTTTTTTGGTATTAATTTATTAGTCGGTCCAATGACACTATTAGTTCTTCCGTTAACATTCGTGAGCTACTCAATCCTTTATTTTTACCAACGAAATTACGTTTTCCGCAATTTAAATTTAAGAATAAGAAATAATCGTATCGGATTTTTATTCTTCCTATTATTTTATCAAATGATTATGTCACCAGTTTCACTTTATGGTTATATTCAGGAATTTTTTAAATTAAAGCGTGTTTGGGAATAAAAAACTTATATATAAAGCGAAGGGGACCTCTAAAGTAAAAGTACTTTCAGAGGTCCCCTTTTGTTTTTATACATTAAGAAAATACAAATTGGCGGCGGATAAGAAAAAACGACGTAGTTTCCAATTTTAAAAATTAAGTATAAGTGCAACTACCTGCCTAAAAGCTCGCCAATTGGCGAGTTTTCTTTATTCTAAAAAAAATCGATCACGAATTTCTTTAGACGGAATCATACAGGTTTCATTTTTACCAAAAAATTTATAGCGATTTTTAGCAATAAGTCGATAGAAGAAATCACGGATTGGTTTAGGAATCATTATAAACATAAAGCATAATTTTGGCCAACCGTCTAAATGTTTCGCAATCCTAAGTGCTGCTGAAGATTCATATTTAATTTTTCCATTTTGTATTAGAATAATTGAATCAATCGAACTAAGTTCAGGATGATCTATAATAATCTTTTCTCCAAATGAGGATTGTAATGCAGCAAAATGAAAATAACCTTTACGGTCATGTTTTATTATGAACTGAACAGCGCCATTACATAAAATACATTCTCCATCAAATAAAATTACCGGCTTTTCGATCATATTAATCCCCTACTTATTATTCTTGGTTAACCATATGGTAAGCAACATTTCTCAGATGTTGCAATAATGGATCTTTAATTTCTTCGTCTAAATCTACATCTTCCATAGCTTTTGCCATACAATCCAACCAGTCATGAGCTAATTCAATTGTAATTGGAAACGGTAAATGACGAGCGCGCATTCTTGGATGACCTCGTTCCATACTATAATATTGTGGACCGCCTAAAAATTGTGTTAAAAATAGTTTTTGTTTTCGTGCTGTTTCTTCCCAGTCACCTGGAAATATAGGTGATAATCTTTCGTGTTTAGACACATAAGAATAAAAAGTATCAACTAGTTCTTCCAATTTTTCTTTCCCTATATATTCATACATTGTTTGATTTTGATTAGTCAAAAGATAATACCTCCATTTATTTCAAAAAATACAGTATAGATAGGTTTATTTTATCTCTTTTTAGACTTTATGAGAAGTAAATAGAGCAGGTACAAAGTGGAAAAAGGTTAGGTTGGGGTATGATTATGAAGAAAAGTTGGCTCAAAGGAATTTATTAATTTGTTAAACCCCTTTTCTAAATAGAAGAGGGGCTGTCACTTTCATAAGCATTTATTAAATCGTTTAGTTTAATTTTATTTTTCGTTTGGAGGACTGCTTTCATCACGCGTTCAGATTTTTCAGGATTAGGGTCATTTAATAATTGTGGTAAAATAGAGGGGACAATTTGCCATGAAACGCCGAATTGATCCTTTAACCAACCACATACTTGTGCGTTTTTGTCTCCGTCTTTTGAAAGTTTTTCCCAATAATAATCGATCTCTTCTTGAGAATCACAATGGACGATGAAAGATATTGCTTCAGTAAATTTAAAATGTGGACCTCCATTTAATGCAACAAAGTCTAAACCTTCTAAACTAAATTGGATCGTCATTACAGCTTCCTGTTCCATCTCACTTGGATCGTGTCTTTCCTTGCCGTAACGGGTAATTCTTCCTATTTTTGAATTCTTAAAAATTGAAGTGTAATAATTTACTGCTGCCTCAGCCTGTGTATCAAACCATAAATTCGTTGAGATTTTTTGAATTTTACTTTGCATAGCTTTTCTCCTTTATTACCAAAAACGTTATAATAATTAGAAATTAGTTTTTAAAATTTGACTACAAACTTTACTAGTTTTCCCTTTTAAGGAACACTAATTCAAATAATAGGAAATATAACAAATTGATATTATACTAGCATAGGAGGTGTAGCAATGAATCAATGGGCGCCAAAGAGCGGAAGAGTTATTTTACATGTTGATATGAATTCATTTTTTGCTTCAGTTGAAATAGCAAATGATCCATCATTAAAAGGTAAACCGGTAGTTGTAGCCGGAAATGAAAAAGAGCGCAGGGGTATTATCGTAACTGCAAGCTATGAAGCTCGAGCTTTTGGAATTCGTGCAACAATGCCATTATGGGAAGCGCGAAAAAAATGTCCTGAGATGATTGTGAAAACTCCAAATTTTGAAGCTTACCGAAAGGTCTCAAGACAAATCTTTGAAAAATTAGGTGCAATAAGTCCTAAAATTGAAGTAGCGTCAATTGATGAAGGTTATATTGATATAACTGATTGTGATGAGTTGCTAGGTCATCCACTTGAAATAGCTGAAATGATTCAGTTAATGTTGTTAGAAGATCTAGATATGCCATGTAGTATCGGGATTGCTCCAAATAAGTTTCTAGCAAAAACTGCTTCAGATATGAAAAAACCACTTGGAATTACTGTTCTTCGAAAAAGAGATGTTCCTACTATTTTATGGCCCAGAAAAGTAGGAGATATGCATGGCGTTGGTAAGAAAACTGAAGAAAAATTAAATGAAATTGGCATTATGACAATAGAAGATTTGGCAAAAAGTAACGAAAAGCAAATCCAAGATTTATTAGGCGTAAACGGTAAATCATTAAGAAATAAGGCAAATGGAATAGATGAGCGAGAAGTCGACCCTAGTCGTATGCTTTCACATAAGACAATTGGTCAATCAACGACATTTTCATTTGATGTATTTGAAGAACCGATGATTGTAGAGAAGTTTGAAGCACTTTCTAACCGAGTTGCTGACCGTTTAATTAAGAAAGGTTTAGTTGCGGACACAGTAACAATTACTCTTCGTTTCAGTGATCGGAAAACAATTAACCGGAGCAAAACACTTTCTACGCCTGTACAACAAGGTAATGAAATATTTAAAGAAGCATTTGACCTTTGGAAAAGAAACTGGAACGGAGAAGCATTACGTTTAATCGGAGTAACTGCATCTCAATTAAATCCAAAAGATGAGGTATCAAAGCAATTGGATCTATTTTCTTTTGAAAAGGATGCAAAACAAGAACCATTATTTGAAGCATTACATAAATTGCAAGATAAATATGGTGAACAAGTTATTAGTTTAGGTAGACAAAAAAAGAAAATTGACACAAATAATATATTAGATATATTGAAATCTACTGAGTAAATAACCATTTTTGAAGTGTATTTTTCAATTAAAAAAGACGGTCTAGTAGCTTGACCGTCTTTTTTGTTAAATTTTTTAAACTTTTTCAATGAGTATTTTGCTTGCTGTTGGAAGATATTGTGCTACTGCATTTAGTACATTTTGATCATCTTGATATGCTCCGACTTGTACTCCGTCGACGATTACTCTATGCATCTCAGTATTAGACTTAGCTGTTAAGTTAAATGCTTTTGCCAATCCATTTACATGCCCTTGCGCTACTTTTTGACGCCAATTTGGGTCTTTTAGTTTAGCTGCATCGCTTGCATTATCAATGAATCCATTTTCAGTCAGAATTGCTGGCATATTTGATTCACGTAATACATGAAAATTAGCTTTCTTCTTACCGCGATCAACTAAACCATTTACCTTTACGATTTCTGGATGTAAAACGTTTTGATATTGAGCTGAAGTAGAAGTATCAGACAAACCATCGTATATATAATCCTCGTAACCAGACGCTGATGTATTAAAAGAATTGATATGAACCGATAAAAAGTAGTCAGCACCCCATGAGTTTGCATCGTTCGTGCGTTCTGCTAAAGAACGGTCAGTATCAGTAGATCTACTCATTCTAACGACTACATCATTATAGTTGTTCAATAAATCTCTAATTCTTAAAGCGATATCTAAAGTTAGGTCTTTTTCCTTTAATCCATTGCCGACTGCACCTGAATCAGCGCCACCATGACCTGGATCTAAATAAAGTTTTAACATTATTCTAATCCCCTCCTTATTTTAAACTATTCAAAGTGCTTTCATTTGAAATGGACAAGCAACTACCGTACATAAAACAAATCATGATAATTTTTACACTAGTAGAAAATGAAATAGCGCTGTAACAGAACTACTATTTTAAGTGAAAAGTATAAATTTAAATTAGAATTTGTATTTAAGTAGGGGATTAGCAGAATATTGTCGAATTTAATTCTTTATTAAGGTAATTTGTTTTATAACTAACCCAGGCCAGCGCCAAGGAGGAAAAGTATGTTTACAAAAATGAAAGTAAATGAACATGTTTATTCATCAAATCGTAATGTGGTGTATGCGAGAAATGGTATGGTAGCTACTTCACAACCATTGGCTGCACAAGCAGGCCTAGATATTTTAAAAAAGGGTGGGAATGCAGTTGATGCAGCAATCGCAACAGCTGCTTGTCTAACAGTTGTTGAGCCGACTTCAAATGGAATTGGTGGAGACGCATTTGCATTAGTTTGGATGAACGAAAAGCTATACGGTTTAGATTCAAGTGGACCCGCACCTAAAAATATATCGATTGAACAAGTTAAAAATTTAGGTTATGAAACGATGCCTAAATTTGGCTGGATCCCAGTGACTGTCCCTGGAGCTCCTGCTGCTTGGGTTGAGTTATCGAATCGATTTGGAAGGCTTTCATTAAAGGAAGTGTTACAGCCGGCGATTGAATATGCTCGAGAAGGTTTTCCAATTTCACCTACATTAGGTAAGTTTTGGAAGAGGGCTTATGAAATTTACAAAAAAGAACTAAATTCTGTTGAGTTTGATGCTTGGTTTGAAACGTTTGCTCCAAAGGGAAGAGCTCCAGAAGTAGGAGAAATTTGGTCATCTTTAGATCATGCAATAACGTTGGAGAAAATTGCTGAAACAAATGGGCAGGATTTTTATAAAGGAGAAATAGCAGATAAAATTATTGCATCTTCTAATCAACACGGAGGATTTTTAACAAAAGAAGACTTACAATCTTTTAAACCAGAATGGGTAAATCCAATTAGTATAAACTATAGAGGCTATGATGTATGGGAAATTCCACCTAATGGACAAGGAATCATTGCGCTTATGGCCTTAAATATTTTGAAAAATGATCAGTTTGATGAAAAAGAGAACGCATTGACATATCATAAACAACTTGAAGCAATGAAGTTAGCCTTTGCATGTGGAAAAGAATATGTAACGGATCGAAAATTTATGAAGACTTCAGTCGAAAGCTTGCTAAGTGATCAATATGGCAAAGAACGTTTTCAAGAAATCTCTGAATCAGCAAGGACACCTTTACCAGGAAGACCAGCAAATGGTGGGACTGTTTATTTAGCAACAGCTGATAGCGATGGAAATATGGTCTCGTTTATTCAGAGTAATTATATGGGATTTGGGTCTGGGATTGTTATTCCAGGAACGGGAATCGGATTACAAAACAGAGGGCATGATTTTAGTTTAAATGAATTACATGCTAATGCTTTAATTGGTGGGAAAAAATCATATCATACGATTATTCCGGCATTTTTAACAAAAAATAATAAAGCTATTGGACCATTTGGTGTAATGGGTGGGTACATGCAGCCTCAAGGACATGTACAAGTAATAATGAACAGCATAGATTTCCATTTAAACCCTCAAGAAGCTCTTGATGCACCAAGATGGCAATGGATTGAAGGGAAAACGATCGAAGTTGAACCGAGTTTTTCTCAAACAATTGTAGAAGAGCTTCAGTCCAAAGGTCATGAAGTTAAGTTTGCAAAAGAAACTGGTAGTTTCGGACGTGGACAAATTATATGGAGAAATGAAGAATCTGGGGTTTTAATGGGTGGTACAGAATCTAGAACGGATGGCTGTATAGCAAGTTGGTAAAATTGAAAAGGAATTGATTTAATGAAACAATTAAATATATTTATCGCATTTTTTCGCAGTAGCATATTAGGATACGGTGGTGGCCCATCAACAATTCCTTTAGTTTATAAAGAAGTCGTCGATACATTTAAATGGATGAAAGATGAAGAATTTTCTGAAATTTTAGCGATTGGAAATATGCTTCCTGGACCTATTAATACAAAGTTAGCGGGATATATCGGTTATCGAATTGGTGGTCTGATTGGAATGCTTAATGCAATTATCGCAACGATCTTACCGACGATTATTTTAATGATTATTCTATTAACCTCATTAACTTCATTTAAGGACATTAAATGGGTGAATGGGATGAAGGAAGCGATTGTACCTGTTGTAGGAGTGATGTTAGGCGTATTAACGTGGCAATTTTATCAAAACTCGAAAAAAGGTTTGAAAACACCAACAATCTTAATTCATTTAGTTGTAGGTTTGATCCTTATCCAATTCTTGCATATCCATCCTGCAATCATAATTGGTGGATTATTACTGTTTGCAATCTTCCAACCAGTAAAGTCAACTTCCCGAGATCATCCTCATAAGAGGAAGGGAAGTGTAAACTGATGATTTATTGGAAGCTGTTTCTTTCTTTTTTTATAACGAATCTTTTGGGATATGGCGGCGGACCTGCAACAATTCCGTTAATTCAAAATGAAGTAGTTACACAAAAACATTGGTTAACACAGCAAGAGTTTCATGAGGCTTTTGCGATGGGGAATGCATTACCTGGACCAATCGCAACTAAAATGGCAGGATATATCGGATATAAAATTGGTGGAGTTTTTGGTTCATTTATTGCCGTATTTGCGACAGTTATTCCATCTTTATTATTAATGATTTTGTTAATTAGGCTATTATATAAAAATCGAGATTCAATTCGAGTTAAAAGAATGACAGCATATGTAAAGCCCACAATCGTTATATTATTAGGGCTTCTAACATACCAATCTTTTTCGGATTCATTTCATGATATAGGCGCATTCCAAGTTGTTTTTATCGCTGCATGCACATTTTTCTTAATGGAAAAATTTAAAATTCATCCAGCTTTTGTAGTACTTGGTGCATTAATTTATGGCGCAATTAATCTTTAAGAAATGCTATGGAATTAAAGAAAAAAGAAACCAATTAATTGGTTTCTTTTTCTTTTTCTTCTTTTTCTTTTTCTTCTTTTTCTAATTCTTCTTGTTTTGCGATTGCTTCTTCGTAATCTTTATTAAACCAAAGCGGATCCATATTATCTACTTCACCATTGTAATTTATTAAAATCTCTTCACCAGCTTTAATATCTGTGTAAGCGAAGAAATCAAATGTGTGATTATCAAAGTTAATGTCGTAAACAGCATTTGCTTCATAAGAATGGTTGAATAGCATGCCGTATCCTAGAAGAATGGCTGTATGATTTATACCATACTCAAATGCATAATCTGCTAATAAAGTTTTCTCAATATGTTCATGCTCTTCGTTCGGGTAAGAAATTACTGGCGCTTCGTGAATAAGCTCTCCTTTTGCAATATCGCGTGTTGCAAAAACGCCTCTGTTAAATTCGCCGTCACTTAATGTAGAAATTTTAATTTCAATCATAATTACACCTATAATTCTCTCTAAAGTCTATATAGCTAGTTTGCCACTATTTTAAATATAAATCAATTTTTTATATTTTTTACACGAAATAACTTAAATTAAATTTTTACAAGATTTTGTAGTTCAGACAAGGTTGACAATGAAACCGTATTGGCTAAAAAAGTGAAAAGCTTTTTCAAATAGAAAAATAATGAAAATTAGAGAATTCTAAGTATATAATTTGCCAATTCATCAAAATATAAAATTGTTCTAGTTTATAGGGAGGCAGTTTATGATGAAAATTTTTTATAAGATTATGTTTTTATTGATTGTAATGTCTTCTATTCTTCCTAGTAATATGCATGCAAGTGCTGCTACTAAAAACGATTTTCTACAAATCGAAGGATACAAGTCAAAGCATTCTCATCCTGTAAATCAAATTCCTAAGGTTACTGATCTATTCCAAGTTTCAACGAATCAAATTTTAGTAACTTTTGATGCACAAGTTGAACTTAGTGAAGGAACAAAAGCATCAGTTTATTGGATTCAAAGTCTATCAGATGCAATCCCAACAGGCATTGCATCACTTGGAAATAACAGCAAATTTAACGCAAGTAATGCTTTATCAAGTAACCAAGTAACGATTACAAAAGTACAAGGAGATAATAATTCATTCTTGTTAACGTTTAAACAAGAAATTCCGTCGAATAAACGATATAAACTTGTCGTTCGTAATTTGAATGCTCCTGGTGCTAAACCTTTTAATGGCCTAAATGGCATGAAAGTATTTACAGGTAAATAATTAACTTGATTACACACTGATATCCCCTAAGTAAAGGGGATTTTTTTTGTACATTAAGAAAGTATAAATTGGCAGCGGAGAAGAAAAAACGACGTAGTTTCCAATTTTAGGAATTAAGTATAAGTGCAACTACCCCTCTGTCTTCGCCAATCGGTGAGTTTTCTTTATCTACATACGATTTAGTTTTCAAAATAAGATAGAAGATGGAATTGACATTGACGTTGCGTAAAGGTGTATTGTTAAGTTGTCAGGAGGTCGTTACATGGAGTACACAGTTCAGAAGCTTGGACATTTAGCAGGAATCAGCACTAGGACTCTTAGATATTATGATGAGATTGGTATTCTTAAGCCGGCAAGAATAAACTCATCTGGATATCGTATATATGGTCAAGCGGAAGTAGATCGATTACAGCAAATTCTATTTTATAGAGAACTAGGGATGAATTTAGAAAACATAAAAGAAATTGTTACATCACCGAATTTTAACAGTTCCAAAGCGTTAAAAGAACATCGTGAACAGCTTCTTGATAAAAGAAAGCAATTAGATTTATTAATTTCAAATGTAGAAAAGTCAATTGCTCAAAAGGAAGGGAGAACTATTATGACTAATAAAGAAAAATTTGAAGGCTTTAAGAAAGATATGATAGAAGAAAATGAAAAGAAATATGGTAAAGAAGCACGTGAAAAGTATGGGGATGAAGCTGTTAACAAAGCAAACCAAAAAGTAATGAATATGACAGAGGAACAACATAAAGAAGTAACTCGACTATCTGAAGAGTTGACAAAAACATTAGCCGAAGCATTTAAAATAGGTGACCCATCTAGTGAGATTGCCCAAAAAGCAGCTGATTTGCATAAGCAGTGGTTAAGTTTCTACTGGAGTAAGTATAGTAAGGAAGCTCACGCTGGATTAGCACAGATGTATGTTGATGATGAACGCTTTCGAGCATATTATGATAAAGAACAACCTGGAACAGCTGAATTTTTAAGAGATGCGATTCAGATCTACACAAATAATATAAAATAAGTAAAAAGGTGTACTTAGAGTTTATCTAAGTGCACTTTTTTCATGAAATAAAGGAAAAAAATATTAAATCTTTTTAGCAAAATTTGGTATAATAATTTTTATCATGAAGAATTTGAGATATAATTTAAGTAAGGCAGTATGATAAATTTTTAAATAATGGAATGTTTATGTACAATATAGGTAAGAATTTGATTAAATAATTCAATTTTTAAACTAAGGATGTACTGCGATGGAAGAACAATTTATACCAAGGAAAGACCGACATAAGAACCGTTTATTTAAAAAAGGTCCAAATATTGAAAGAGAAAAAGTAAAATTTAGCACTTATTTATTAAGTGTATTTTATTATTTTCTATTATTTTTAATTTTTAATCTCGTACAATTTTATATATTTAGATATGCAAACCATTATCACTCATTTAAACTGATTGGAAATTATGATTTAGTTAGAGCTGTGTTATCAGCATTAATTTATCTAATTTGTATAATTTGTATTGAAGATACATATAAAAGATCTCGCATTCCTTCGACGTTTATTCGCTTGTTAATACCAATAGTGGTGTTTATAGTAGCAATGGCGACTATGTATTTTTTTATCTATGTATTTTTTTAAAATCATCGTAGAGAGCGACTAGTATTTAAAACATTCAAAAAATACTTTGGATGTTAAGAAGCAGTGTGATATTAATTTCCACTGCAGGATTCTCGCTTTCCATGGGGCGAGACCTAAGCCTCCTCGGCTGTGCCTGCGGGGTCTTAGCCTTCCCACATCTCCCATAGGAGTCGAGAACCCTTCCGTTCCAATCAACTCATTAAAATAAAAAAGATGTTAAAATGAACCTTATTAATTTTCCTTACTTTGAGAAAAATTGAAATTTATTTACTGAGTTATTTTACTAATATCGATAAATCATCTACTTATAAACTAATAATTGAAATTGTTTTTTAAACAATAAGCATCTCAATACTTTTAACTCTGAAAAAGAGCAATTAATAAAGTTTGTTGGTATTCCAGAAAAAATTATCTATCAAAACTAATAATAACATCATCAAAAGATTACAAATTTACTATCTAATATACCGCTTAGTAACGTTTTAACTATTGACCATTTTATATTTCAGCACTCTGAAAGTATTACATCAATAAAGGATGTAATACTTTTTTGAATTAGACTGTTAAACTTTATTAGATGAAGGAGATGACCATTTAGTTTGAATTGTTTTTAATGAGTTATTGATTATGGATGACTCTCATTCATGTCTAATAATCTTTTATGAATCCAGACAGCGGCTTGGGTTCCTTCTCCCATTGCGATTGTGACCTGTTGTGAATGGGTCACAAGATCACCTGCTGCCCATACATTTGTTATATTTGTCTCTTTTGTTCGGGAGTCTACAATGACATGCTTGTTATTCAGCATTTTCACGCCTAGTTGAGTTGCAAGACTGTTTTGAACTTCATTTCCACCGAAGGCAATGAAAGCTCGCTCTCCATAAATTTTTTCACCGCTTTGTAAACAAATGCCATTAAACGTAGAATCTCCATCTTTTAGAACTTCTTTGATATTTTCTTTTCGGTATTGAATCCCATTTTTCAGAAGTCGCTCGTATAAATCTGGAGTTAATTCATTACCGTCGTGATTAATATATATAATTTGATTTGACCAATATGTTAATGTAATGGCAAGTTCAGCACCTACATCTCCAGATCCTAGTATGATTACACTTTTATTTAAAACTTCATATCCATCGCAATCTGGGCAAACGAATATAGTAGACCCAAGACAATCGACTAAATTATTAATTTGTGGAAAGCGATCAATTAACCCAGTCGCCAATAATATTGTTTTAGCAGAATAAGACCTTCCAGCAATCGTTTCCATTTTGTAGTGATTGTTTACATTTTGTACACTGATCACTTTATCTTCAATAAAGGATATACCGTAATTTTCAGCATGATTTCTTCCGAGTTGCCTTAGTTGTTGTCCACTAATCCCAGTTGGCCATCCTAAAATATTCCGATATGATTTACATAATGTGGAACGACCATAATTTGAGTCTATTACAAGTACTTTCCTTTGGTATCTTCCAAGCTGAATGGATGCTTGTAATCCTGCAAAGCCTCCTCCAATAATGATACATTCGTATAATTCGTTCATAACCTTATCTCCTAAATTATTACAATTTCATATATGTTCAATTTTTCCAATATAACAGTTTCTAAACGCAAATTCTCATTAATTCTATTTATCCTAAAATTAATTTTTTGTTGATTAATATTTTCTGAATATTTAAAGTGTGTTACGATTCTTCTATTAATAGATAACAGACCTTTTGTTTTTAGTGGAAGGAGTTTACATGAGTACAAATAAGATTGCACTATCAAATTCAAGAACAAAAGGAATTATTCTCGTATTAACTGCGGCCATTTTATGGGGAATTTCTGGAACTGTTGCACAGTTTTTATTTCAAAGAAATCATTTTAGTCCAGAATGGTTAGTGGTTGTCAGATTGCTATTTTCAGGTATCATCTTACTAATTTTTGCTAGTTTAAAGGAAAAGAAAAATATTAGTGAAATTTGGAAAAATAAAAAGGATGTCATAAGTTTATTTTTATTTAGTATTTTTGGAATGCTAGCGGTTCAATATACATATTTTGCAGCAATTAAAAATTCAAATGCTGCTACTGCGACTATTTTGCAATATTTAGCTCCAGTTATCATTACTTGGTATTTGGCAATGCGTTTAAAAAAAATGCCTACTGCTAAAGAGATATTTGCTGTCATTTTAGCACTTGTCGGTACATTTTTGTTAGTAACACATGGAACGATTAAAGGACTATCTACTACTGGTTGGGCACTATTTTGGGGGCTAGCATCTGCATTTGCTTTAGCATTCTATTCTTTGCAACCACAAAATCTTTTAAAAAAATATGGGTCAACAATCGTAGTAGGGTGGGGAATGCTAATTGGAGGAATTTGTTTTAGTTTCATCAACTCACCTTTTCACTTTCAAGGTCACTGGTCAATTAGTGGATATTTCGCAGTGATTTTTATTGTTATTTTTGGGACATTAATTGCTTTTTACTGCTATTTAGAGAGTTTAAAATATATTAATGCTTCTGAGTCTAGCTTACTTGCTTGTGTTGAACCATTATCTGCTGCTGTGTTGTCTGTAATTTGGTTAAATGTAAATTTTGAATTAGTAGACTGGATCGGAAGCCTATGTATTATTAGTACGATCGTTATATTATCGATTACTGATCATAAGGTCGAAGCTTAAAGCTTAATTTAATAGACTTTTTACTGTCACATAAGAGCATAAAAAGACAGGACTGATAAATTTTAAATTGATAGGATGTATATAAGGGAGGAGTCATATGGCTTGGGTTGAATCATTACAAAAGGCAATTGATTATATCGAAGACAATTTATTACACGAATTAACGATTGAAGAGATTTCTAAGCAAGCAAATTCATCAGTATTTCATTTTCAGCGAACATTTTCTATTTTAACAGATATAAATATTGCTGAGTATATAAGGCGGAGAAGGTTGACATTAGCTGCAAATGAACTAACAACAACAGATCTAAAAATAATTGATATCGCCTTGAAATATGGATATGACTCTCCTGAATCTTTTTCAAAGGCATTTCGAAGACAGCATGGTGTAACGCCAAGTGAAGCAAGAAAGTTTATCGGAAAACTAAAATCGTATAACCGCCTTGTCATTCAGGTGAGTTTGAAGGGAGCAGAACCAATGCAGTTTAATATTGTAGAAAAAAGTGCTTTTCAAGTAGTTGGAGTGAAAAAAGAGTTTTCATTTTTAAATGACCAACAGCAGCAGTTGATTCCTAAAATGTGGGAAGAAGTTAATTCGAATGGAACGAGTGACCGTTTGTATGAATTAAATAATGGTGATATTAAAGGTGTGTTAGGTGTTTGTATGATGAATGAGGAGCAAAAATCAAAAAATCTACTAGAATATTGGGTTGCGTCCGTGCATGAAGGTGAAACACCAGAGGGATTTGATCATCATGAAATATCTGCTTCAAAATGGGCTGTATTTGGTGTCCAGGGGGCAATGCCAAATGCAATGCAAGATGCATGGAAAAAAATATTTTCGGAATGGTTCCCTTCAAGTGGCTATTCGCATGCAGGAATTCCTGAATTTGAACTTTATCCAGAAGGAAATCCATTTAGTGAGGACTATTATTCTGAAATTTGGATCCCAGTTAAATAAGTAATAGTTAAGAACGAAAAAATAAAGGTGTATTTCAATTAAGAAATGCACCTTTTTTATGTATAGATTCTAAATCTTCTTTAAGGCTAAATTATCCGCGTAATGCTTCTAAAACTACTTGTGCAGAGTAACCTTCTGAGAAATCAATGATAGTTGCTTCTTCACCTTTAAGGGCTTTTACTAAATTATTAATTAATGAATCTGCTAATGTTTGATCGGATTCAATAGGCCTAATAGGTTCACCAATTTTTCCGCCTTCTAGATCAGCCCAATTAACTAATGAAAGAGTTCCTTCTGATCCGTAAGCTGTAAATTTAATTTCTTCTTCACCTGCAATTTGGCTTAAGCCGTCTATTAATACAGGCGTTCCATCTTCTAATTCAAGAAAAGCAATGATCCCATTTTCAGATGCTAGTGGGTCAACGGGATATTGAACATGCTTTGTAATGACTTTCATCTTACCAAAAATCTTTTGGATTTGTTGTATGTAATGGACACCAACCTCTAAAACATAGCCACCTTGTTCTTTCGTAGCAACCCATTCATTTTGTTGCCAAAGTCTTGGCCAATTTGGAAAACGCATTTTGAGTTCGACTCTTCTTATGTTCCCAACATATCCTGATTTAATTAAGTTCGCAAAGGACTTACTTCCAACATTGTAGTTTAGAGGAAAATTCATTGCTTGAAAAATGCCTTTTTCTTTGGCTTGCGTAAACAGTCCGAGTGCTTCCTCAGTTGAGTTCGCTAGAGGCTTTTCGCATAAAACATTTATTCCTTTTGAGATTACATCAGATACGACTGTATAGTGATATTTCGGAGGTACTGTAACGTAAACTAGGTCTAGTTCGGTATTTTCAAGCATTTCAAGATGATTTGTAAATGATTGAACAGACTCTAGTTGATTACTAATTTCTTGAACTCTAACTTGTAATGTGTCACAAATTGCTACAACTTTTGTTTCTGGATGATTTGAAAATAAAGGAATTAATCTTTGGGCAATTGCGCCAAGACCAATAATACCAACTTTTATCATAAGAAAAACACCTTTCAAAGTAGATTTATAATGTAATTATAGTAAGAAAAATTAAATTATTAAAGGATGAGATACTTTTTTCTTACAGGTTTAAATTAAATCTAATGCAAATTCCTTAGTATGGATTGAATTTTGAGTAAAAAGATTCGTGATTTTCCAATTTTTAAAAGGTAATTTCGCCTCCTTAAGCGAATTCTATTCATAGATAAGTACTGGATGGAGGTGACATGTTGGAAAAGAAACCTGTGTATTATGATGGTAGTGGAGATTGGGAAGATACTACTCAACCTATAGTAATAAAAAATCTCTTGAGTATTGATCCTGAAATAAGAAAAAGTTTAGCAGCAAATCCATATGAAATTGATTGGAATCAAGTGAAGGAAAAATAATTTGTTAATTATTTCTTATTTGTTCTTAATTAAGAAATAATTTTTGTGAAATAAAAAAAAAGGATGTCCCAAAGTCAGTAATTAGACTTATGTGAACATCCTTTTTTATTTATACTTTATTAGCAGTTACCATCTAGATCGCAGCTAAGCGAAGATTGCTCACTTAGTTTTTGGTTATTTAACGCTTGAACAAATGCTTCTTTGCTTTGAACGCCTTGTAAAACTTTATCACCAATAATAAATGATGGTACTGCATTAATAAAATTAGGGTTTTGGATAGATGAATCGTATTTTGTACTTGAAACAGCCTCAATAAATTGAGAACGGTTTAAGCCAAGATTCTCTACAATCTCTGCAAGAACATTTACATCACCAATTTCTTTGCCTTCTGTCCAGAATCCGGCTAATACTGCTTGAGCATATTCTGATCCTTTTCCGTTTTCTTCTGCAAATAAAAAGCCTCTATGTGCTAACTTAGTCGATGGGTGGGGATCCATTGTTGGTAAAATCATTTCAACGCCAAGCTTTTGAGCTAGTGGTTGAACACCGAATTTCCATCCTTGTTGAATATATGAACTATTAGGACTTAATGGTTCAGTCCCTTCAGGTCTTAGTTGGAATGGTTTCCATTCAAGCTCTACACCATCAACTTCTTTAAGTGCTTCCTCAAGTGGTTTTTTTCCTAAATAACAAAACGGACACACATAGTCCGAATAAATCGTAACTTTCATTTCATAAACCTCCTAAATCGATTAAAGAAAGTATATACAAAATTAGGACATAATCTCAATTTTTTAGCTCTCAATTGATTAGTTTTTAATTTATCCAATTAATAAAATTTTTTTGATTTCTCTACAAACTAAAGAAATAGAGCATGAAGGCTCTATTTCTTAGAATTATTTAAGTCATCGTTATGATTTTCCTCAGGTGGAAGATTTGTTTCAATTAAAGCAGGATTTAGATCAGAGAATGTGTTTATAAAATACTTTCTTCTTAAAAGTAAAACGAAAAAAAGTAATAGACCACAAATTGAAGTGAAGATCATTCCTGTAAGTAATCCACCTATATACATAAACGTATCCATTTGAGATGTAAACATTGACCATATTAATATTGAGAGGATTCCATCTGCTAAAACAATGGCAAGCGATACTACTAAAAACGGTAGAAATTGACCAGTTTCTTTTGTTTTCTTTGAAACATACCTATATCCAATTGGTACTGATAAAAAGATAATAAAACAATAGAACAGCAATATGAAATCCCGAATTGACATAGTATCACACCTAACTTTTTTTGTTGGTACTATACTATATGCGAAATATTCATAAAATTGGACAAGATAATTTTTTTTATTTACCGATTTTTACTTTTTTCTTTTTGATTTCTCCTTTTTCAGGCTTTACTGGAGAGAAGTTATCAAAATCTTCTTTGTTTTCTGGTACATCGATATGACCTGTTCTGATATTTGCTTGATATAGATTAACTTGTTTTACGGTATCTTTATTTAAATTTTTCTTGTTTTTTGAAAGTCCAACACCGTTTTCTTTTATGCCCCATCTTAAGATACGTCCACCTTGAAAGTTTCCTTTCAATTTCTTTGTGATTACTTCATCGACACCTTTATCAATTCTTTTGATTGCAGATGTAAGAGTGACATTCTCTGGTAAACCTTCTTTATACTGATCTCGGTCGACGCCTATTACCCAAACTTTTTTACCACTTTTCTTTAATTTTTTTGCTTCAGTAAATACGCCTAGTCCTGTTTTTCCTGCTACTTGAAAGATTATATCAACATCTTCCCCATACAAAGATTTGGCCAATTTACTTCCTTCTTCAGGTTTGTCGAATGAATTAGCAAATTTAGTCTTTACTTTTATTTTTGGGTCTACTGACATAACACCTGCTTTAAAACCGTATTCAAATCTTTTAATAAATGGATCCTTTGTACCTCCCACAAAGCCAATCTTATGCGTTTTAGTATTCATTGCAGCTGCAATTCCTGCTAGGAATGCTGATTGTTCTTCACGATAAGTGATACTTACGACATTAGGTTTTTCAACAATCCCGTCAACGATGACAAAATCAGATTTATCTTCTTTACTTGCAATTTCTTCGATTGCTTTTTGAAATGAATAGCCGATGCCAAATATTAAATCATACTTTTTCTTTGCATACTTCGTTAATTCTTTTTTTGCGTCCTTGTCTGAAGGGGCATCTGTTTTTACATAATTTTTATTTTCCTTCCAGTTATGTTTCTTCCCCGTTTTTTTAATACCATCCCACACTGCTTGGTTAAACCCTTTATCATGAATTTCGGTTTTCCCCATCACGATTCCGATTTTAAACTTTTTTTCTTTTTCTTTGTATGAACTACTTATATTGTTATTTCGACTAGTACAGCTAGTCAATGTCATGCAAGTGATGATTGAAACTGTAGCGATTTGGAAAAAACGTTTTCGCATTGTTTTCCTCCACATAATTAAATTTAAAAAAGAAGCTCTATTGTGTAAATTTCCCAATCGATTCATAAATCATTCTTTAAAGTGTTGGCAATTTAAATTACAAGTGGTACTGTTACAAGTAGAAATGAATTAGATGGAGGCATTAACGTGAAGCTTGTATTTTTAGGAACGGGAGCAGGTATGCCATCGAAAGGTCGAAATGTAACAAGTATCGCTCTACAACTTTTAGAGGAAAGAGGAGTTACTTGGTTATTCGATTGTGGCGAGGCTACACAGCATCAAATATTACATACGCCAATTAGACCACGACGAATTGAGAAAATATTTATTACTCACTGTCATGGGGATCATATTTTCGGATTACCTGGGCTGTTAAGTAGTAGAACATTTCTAGGTGGAGAAGATTTATTAACTATTTATGGACCTAAAGGGATAAAGGAATATGTTGAAACTAGTTTTAGAATTAGCGGAACATACTTAAAATACCCTATTAAATATATTGAGACGACTGAAGGTATTATTTTTGAAGATGACCAATTTATTGTCCAAGCGATCGAGCTTGAGCATGGCATTCAATCTTTCGGTTACCAAGTAATTGAAAAGGATTTACCTGGTGAATTAAATGTAGAAGAATTAAAGAAAATTGATGTAAAACCTGGACCTATTTATAAGTTCCTGAAAGAAGGGAAAACCGTAACATTAGAAGATGGAAGAGTGTTAAACGGGAAGGATTTTATCGGTACCTCAAAAAAAGGACGTAAAATAGCAATTGCAGGGGATACTCGTATTACTAATAAAAGTAACTTACTTGCAAGAGGGATGGACTTAGTAGTTCATGAATCCACTTTTGCTGATGATGAATCCACTCACGCATATGATTACTTTCATACAACAAGCACTCAAATTGCAAATGTCGCTAAAAGTGAGGGAATACAAACACTATACCTAACACATATAAGTGCAAGGTATCAAGGTGATTCTTCGATTAAATTATTAAACGAAGCACGTGAAATATTTGAAAATACATATATAGCGAATGATTTTGATGAATACGAAATAAAAAGAAAAGAGTGAAATACAAAAAGGATAAAAAATTTAATTTCACGTTAAGGAAGTATAAATTTGGAGCGACAAAGAGGTAAGACATAGTTTTTAAGGAACTAAGTATACGACTTTGTCTTCGTAAAAAACTCGCCAATTGGCGAGTTTTTTATGAGCTTAACTGGATTTTAAAAATTGAGATTTGTACATAAAAGAATATTTTAGAGACATGATATAAGTATTCTGTGTAAAAGGAAGGTCGGGGCTTTGAAACAGTTAAAAGTTATCCTTTCATTAATACTAAGTTTCCAATTCATTTTGTATAACTCAAATATCGTAAATGCTGAAAGTAAAAATCGTTATTATTATGAAAAGCAAGGTACTGCTATTTGGGAAGTACCAGTAAAAGAAAAAGTAATCGCTATTACTTTTGACGATGGGCCAAATGATGAATATACTCCTGCTGTACTAGATTTACTAAAGAAGTATAATGCTAAAGCTACATTCTTTTTAGTTGGTGAACGAGTTGCTAAATATCCTGAAGTTGCTTTAAGAGAAATAAACGAAGGACATGAAGTTGCAAATCATACTTATACTCATGCTAGACTTCAATATTTAACTGATGAGCAAATTAGAGATCAATTACATAAAACTCATGATGCGATTATTGCAGCTACACATGTTGAACCGGTCTTATTCAGACCACCGTTTGGTTATTATAGTGAGCGTTCAATCAATACGGTTCACGACCTTGGCTATTTAACTGTTATGTGGTCTTGGCATCAAGATACATTTGATTGGAAAAACCCAGGTGTTTATAAAATCGTATCAAATGTATTAAAAGATACTAGAAAAGGAGATATTGTTCTTTTTCATGATCACGGTGGTGACCGTAGTCAAACAATTGAAGCATTAAAACAAATACTACCAGCACTTCAAAAGGAAGGTTATCAGTTTGTAACAGTATCTCAGCTATTACAATTAAAAGCAGGAGTTAAATTACCTAACTTTTAGTATAAAACCAGATCAATGGATATCCATTTTGATCTGGTTTTTTATTTACCTGGCTCCTTCTACTACTTAAGACCGATATAAAACCATTCCTCAGGCCATTATTCGAATATAAAAACTTGTATAAGATAGGAGTATAAGTTGAAAGGAGGCGACGAGGTCATGAAGAAGTTTTTATTTTTTATCCTCGTACTAATATTAATTGGAGTTGCTTTAGCGAATTTAGGTGGCTTAATTGCATTAGCACTTGGATTAGTCATTACGTATTTCAGTTTTAAAAAGTTTATGAAAACAGATTCTATTTTGATGAAAATCTTCTGGACGATTATCGGATTAATCGGTTTAGCGATAGCCATAAATGGTCTTCCTTCTTTAATAGGTGTTGCAGCAGCAATTCTGCTTTATTACCTATATAAAGATTATAAAAATCAAAAAAGAATTAAAGAAGATGAATATAAAATTTACGATGAAAATTTTAACCCTATAAAATAAGAGGAGCGTATGAAAATGAAAAACTTATTTACTAGAATTAAAGATCAAATCTCAGCAGATTTACATGGTTTATTAGATGAAAAGGAACAACAAAATCCAATTTCTCAATTAAATTACTTCATCAAACAATCAGAAAATGAGTTAGGCAAAGTAAGAGGATTGATTGATAAACATTATTCACTACGTACAAAATTCCAAGTTGAGCGTGAAGGATCACTACAAATGGTCCTAAAGCGAGAAGAGCAACTTAAGGTAGCAACTGATGCCGGTGCAGAAGATTTAATTAAACGTGCAAGTGAAGATTTAACTTTTTACAAAGAACAAGCTGAAAAGTTTGCAGTATTAATTACTAAAACAGAAGAAGAAATTAGCTTTATGCATGAGCAGCTAAATCAAATTGAAAAAAAATTAAAAGAGCTTCATACGAAAAAATATGATTTAATGTCTCGTCAAAACATGGCTCACGCTACAAAAAAGATTAATGAAACACAACATTTACTTAATAGTAAAATGCCGTCAATTGATTTCAACTATTTTGAAAAACAAATTCGCGATTTAGAATTAAGAGTCCGTTCAGAATTTGATTTACAATCATTTGATTATAAAATTGATCAATTAAAAAAAGATGTAAAAGTTAAATTAAGCAAATAGTTTAAAGAAGAAGAGAAGGTAATCACTTCTTTAGAGTGTAGAGAATCCATAAAAAATTTCTCTACACTTTTTTATTTGTTTAAATGAAAAAATAGTCTTAGTTTAGATAACAGAACATTAAATGATTGTGATCTAAATAGATAAATTTGTAATATCGTATTTAAATTTACACATGCGAAACAACCCAATTACCATAAATTGGGTTGTTTTTTTTTGACATGAAATATATCCTAATGTTAGGATGTAGGAGTCCCAATATTGAGAATATTGTAATAATACTCAATTTAAATGGAGAGAAATATAAATGATTCTTTAAATAGAAACACTAAAATAACCTTGGTTGATGCAAAAACAAATTAAACTAAATTTCGTGTTTGGATGAAGGCTTCCAGAGCTATTGTTGTAGAAATAGATCTTTAAGAAAGACAAACAAACTCAATAATACAAGAGCTTCTAATGTTGTACTGCCCGAAGAAGGGATAGCTTTATTAGACGAGATTTTTCCCAAACACGTTGCAACCATTTCTCAAAATTTATTATTTTTCTCGAATGATGATAAAGAACAGCGAAGTAATTTATTTACGAGAATTGGAATAGGTGCACAAAATTTGGAAAAATATATATTAGTAAGCTAAATAGGAGGAAAAAACAATGGCAAATGAAAAATTAAAAGTAGGTATTATTTTAGGTAGTACAAGACAGGGACGAGTTAGCCCACAAGTGGGAGAATGGCTTAAAGGATTAGCTGACAAACGTGAAGATGCAAACTATGAAATTGTAGATATAGCTGATTATCAATTACCTTTTTTAGGAACAACTGATGGGACTGAACCAGGAATTGCGGCTTGGAACGAAAAACTTAACAGCTTAGATGGATTCGTATTTATCGTTCAGGAATACAATCACAGTATTACAGGGGCATTAAAAAATGCACTTGATTTCGCTCGTGATGCCTGGAATAACAAAGCAGCAGGTATAGTTAGTTACGGTTCAACAGGCGGTGCTCGTGCAGCTGAACATTTAAGAGGAATATTAGGCGAGCTAATGATCGCAGACGTTCGTACTCACCCAACACTGTCATTATTTACCGATTTTGAAAACTATACTACTTTCAAACCAGCTGAATTACACCTTAATAATGTAAATGCAATGCTTGACCAAGTTATTGCTTGGAGTGGCGCATTAAAAACTTTGAGAAAATAATTATTACTGATAAGAATATCAGTCGCTAAAAAAGCGTCTGATATTCTTTTTTTATTAGTGAATATAGTGAACCCCTTATGAGTTAAGAAAATTCGTAATTGCACTCTATTTTTAACTCATGACCACGTTATGAGTTAAGAAATTACATAATAGCACTCTATATTTAACTCATGCCCCCTTTATGAGTTAAGAAATTTCAAAAATGCCCTCTATTCTTAACCCATGAACCCCTTCAAAGATCACCTATATAAAACTACAGCTATTTTTTAGGAATAAATTTCTCATTTAGAAATATTAATAAAATGTTGTCTTTGTATTGTTTAGTGTAATTATTTGAAAATTAAGAATTAAATGTAAAAACAAAAAAGGGACATTTTGAGAAAGAGCGAATTTATTATGAAAGGCTTCGAGATTGTTCAAAAGAGTTCTGTTAAAATAGTTCGAAATATAGTTTAAGGTACATCCGCAAAGTTTCCTGCAAATATACTAGACATCTTGATCTACAGCGGGGAAAGAATAAGGAGGCTTAAAATTGAAGAAAGGTGGGAAGTGAGCTGATTATATCATAACTACTTTCGATAACAGCGCTTAAATCTACAACTTGAAGAAGCTTTTATATGTGTAAATGTATTTTTAATTGAGAAAAATTAGGAATGATTCGTAAAATAAATATTGAAAGTAGGGTTTTGATTGAGAATTAAAAGTAATATCGTAAAAAAACATGATGTAGTACATTGTATGGTTTCTACTGAAGCGCAGTTTGCGTGGGATTTATTAAAGAAAACGAAGTACCGATGCATTCCAGTTTTAAGTGAAAATGATAAAGAGTATGTAGGAAATTTATATCGAGTAGATTTAGCGGAGTATTTAGTAGATAATGATTCTTTACAAGGGAAAACGGTAAATGATTTCGTACGTAAAGAATGTCCTCCTATTCAAGAGGATGCGCCATTTTTTAAAGTGTTTTTTACGATTAAACGTTTTCCATATTTAGCAGTAGTAAATGATTTAAATGAATTTGTTGGGATTTTAACACATAAAACAGTTTTTGAGTTATTAGAAGAAGCTTGGGGACTGAAGGATGGCGGTTACTCACTAACAGTAAGTACGATGGAGCACGAGGGTGCATTAGCAACCTTAGCTAAACTAGTAAATAAATATTCGAATTTGAAAAGCTGTATTACACTAGACAGTGATTCGGTTTATAGAAGAATTTTAATTACACTGCCACCAACAATTAGTGAAGATGATTATAAAAAGTTGAAAAAAGATATCATTAAAAAAGAGTTTCATATTATGCATGAAGAAGTTGCAACAAATCATGCTATTCAAAAATAATAGTTAGTGAGCAAGGGGATTTGTAGATCCTCTTGCTCTTTTTAACTTGGCAACGGTGTAGAAAAATCGATGTAGTTTCAAATTACTTCTTTCTTCTCCTAAAGGCTCGTCAGTCTATGAGTTTTACTACAAGAATATTGGTCGGCATTAAAGTAGGATTTATTTATTTCCCCTTAATTCTGCCTTTATGTATGACATGATTAACTTCTTTATTTTTCTTCAATGAATCAAACTTTGATAGTAGGAGAGTTGATACTTTTTGAGGATAACTAAGTGGTTTATCTTTTGCTTCAACCATTGAATTGCCAACAACATAACTGATTGTTAGAAAGCCAATTAGTAAAATTAAAGTAACGATTAAAGCGAAAGTGATGAGAATACGCTTTATACTTGCTCGCAATACTTTACTGTTTGTTATTTTCATCTTAAAAACTCTCCCCCTTAGGACAACACAGTTACCTGTATCATTTTATTACCTAAGGAGGAGAGTCATGACAAGCATATTAAACTTTATTAATTTTTTCATATTCCTCTTGAATTTCACGTGATCGAACAGTTGCCTCAATAAAGCAATTTAAAAATGAATTAGCAACTTCACGGTCTTCAAGAACAGATACTCCTGCTTGAGTTGTTCCATTTGGGCTCGTAACTTTCTTTCTCAACGTTAATGGCGATTTATTCGTTTCTTGAAGCATTGTAATAGATCCCATTAGAGTTTGTTGAATGAATGGTTTAGCAATATCACGATGGATACCTAGTGCCATCGCAGCACGTTCAAATTGTTCAATGACATAATAAATATAAGCTGGCCCACTACCAAATAATCCAGTCATTGCATGTAATTCGTCTTCCTCTACTTTAGCTACAATACCAACTCGTTCAAATAATCTTTTTGCTGTTTGCACTTTTTCAAATGGAACTTCATCTGGGTATGCAAGAGCAGTTGCGGATTTTCGAACAAGTGAGGATGTAGTCGGCATTGCTCGAATAATATTCATATTATCATTTCCTAATAGCTGTTTGAGTGTACTGATTGAAACACCTGCTACTAATGAAATGATTAGTTGCTTTTCATTTAAAAGATTTTTACATTGTTCAAGCGCGACTCCAACATCTTTAGGCTTCATCGCTAAAAAAACTACACTAGAACCAGAGATGGCAAGCTGACGGTTAGTAGTAGCTAATACACCATATTTAGTATGTAATGTATCTAAACGATCAAGATCCTCTTTATTTGTAATAGCAATTTGATCATTTTCAATATAACCACTATCAATTAATCCTGCTATTAATGCTTCTGCAATACTACCTGCACCTATAAACGCAACTTTTCCTAGAAACATTACACTCACCTCACCCTTATTGTAATAGATAATTATATTAGAGAAACATATGCTATATTCCTTGTTGACATTGTGCTTTTATTTAATTTAATAAATTTTTTTTGGCTTTAACTGGAGGTAAGTCATTTTTTTAGTAATATTAGACTGTGCTTTGAAAAATTTAAAGCAACTTAGTTTGTATTTTTGAAAATGTATATTAGAATTAACTGTAAGAAGATTCAGATAAGGAGGAATAAGGATGATCCCTGAAAATAAGATTCACCAAATTACACTCCCGGTTCCGTATGCTATGAATACAGTAAATGTATTTTTAGTTGAAGGAGATTTATTGACTTTAATTGATACGGGAACAAATACGCCTGATACATTAGATGCACTGAAGAGTGAATTAGATAAAATTGGTTATAAATTAGAAGATATTGAACAAGTAATTTTAACGCATCATCATCCAGATCATGCAGGATTATTAGAGGAGTTTAATGAGGATATAAAAATTTTAGGACATGAGAGAAATATTCCGTATTTGACTCAGGATGAATCGTTTTTAAACTACTACAATGAGTATTTTATTGAAAATGCAAAACTTTACGGAGTACCGAATGAGTTTGTACAAAAAATGCCACGCACGACCGAGAAGATGCCGTATACAAGTAAGCGTTCATTAACTCATATTATCGATGAAGGCGATCGAATTGAAAGTATTTTTAATTTAAAGGTGTTGTACACACCAGGTCATGCAACTTCTCATATTTCTTTAATTAGTGAAGATGATGGTATTGCTTTTGGTGGAGATTTGTTATTAGATAAGGTTTCATCTAACCCAATTATTGAGCCTCCTTTAAATGGTGAAACAGAACGTGTAAAGCCATTACTTCAATATAATCATTCTTTAAAAAGAATAGCAGAACTTCCAATCACAAAATTATATACTGGACATGGTGACCCAGTTACAGATATTAAAAGTTTAGTAAAAAGTAGATTAGAAAAACAGAAGGCTAGAGCTGAAAAGGTATATGAAATGATTAAACAGCAACCACTTACAGCCTATGAAGTTTGCCAAATGTTATTTCCAAAGGTTTATTTAAAACAACTTTCACTTACTCTATCAGAAACAATCGGTCAATTAGACTACCTGGAAAACTTAGGTTTTATTAGTTTAAATGAACGAAATGATGGTATACTTGAGTATAAAACGAATGAGCATTCAGTCAGTCAATAGTAGAGGTGGAAATTTTTGAGGTTAAGTAACCAAACAGTAGTTATAACAGGTGCTTCTAGTGGGCTTGGTAAAGATTTAGCTTTAGAGGCAGCAAAAAAAGACGCTAATATTGTCTTAATTGCTAGAAGAGAATCAGAGCTAAAAAACCTAAAGGAAAAAATTCAAGAAGAATTTCCTGTTAAATGTCATTATTTTGTAGTGGACGTGACAGATGAAACAGCGGTATATGATGCATTTCAACAAATTGAAGAACAATTTGATGGAATTGATGTTTTAATAAATAATGCAGGATATGGTCTATTCCAAACAGTTGAGCAAATGTCAGTTCAAGAGATGAAACAAATGTTTGACGTAAATGTATTTGGCGTTATGACTTGTTCAAAGCTTGCACTTACATCTATGAAGTTGAAAGGTAAGGGACATATCATAAATATCGCTTCTTTAGCAGGGAAGATTGCGACATCTAAAGCTGCAGCATACGCAGGATCTAAACATGCAGTACTTGGATTCAGCAATGCGTTAAGACAAGAAGTTGAAAAAGACGGAATTATTATAACAAATGTAAATCCAGGACCGATGGATACACCGTTTTTTGATATAGCAGATGAGACAGGATCATATGCTAAATCTGTTCGTAAAATGATGCTTGAGCCAGAAAAAGTTGCATCTAAAGTTATTTCTTTAATCGGAAAAAACATTCATGAAATTGATTTACCTTCTTGGATGGGTTTTGGAACAAAACTTTATTCTTTATTCCCAAGAGTGAGCTATTATTTTATGATGAAGTTTGCTAATAAAAAGTGATGTAATCGATTCAAAATGAAAATGAGAAAATAGGATAAATAACATACTGAGTAGGTCCTAAAAATTAGAGGGACCTCTCTTTTTTTTGTTTGCTATGTGAGATTGAAAAAAAGAGCTTCAATTTAGAAAAAACATAAAATTGGTCAAACTAGAATTAAAAATGATTAAAGGTATTCAAGTGTTCTATGATGGGCTTTGGAGTGTTTATGCGCCATTTGCAGACGGTGAACCACTGTACTAGTTGAAGGCATAATTGTAACCGATGAAAATTATAATCCATTAATTTTTAGGCAACAAACACATCCTTTAGTATAAGGACTATCGAAACGCTATTGTTTCGGAAAAGGATTTATCGTTATTATTTATGTAATACATAGGGTTTTTTGTAAAATATTACCAATGACAAATTAGGACAACGGACCCATTCATTCAAACAGACAGGCCATAAGATATAGTGGTGGTAGTGCCTGGTAAACACTATTCCATACACTTCTTGTATAAAAAAAGGATTTTCAATGAAGATCCTTTTTTTTATTGTTTTTCAAGTAAATGGCATATCAGTAGAACAAGGGAAATAATAACTTTCGCCGAATACTAGTAAAAGTGCCGTTTTAAAAAGTTTTTTTGAATTGGAGAGAGAAAGTGAATTTAAAAACTTTAGCAACAGATATTTCAATTATTTATAAGAAAAATCCAAAGGTTGAAGCTGTCTTACTTGCTTGCTCAGTTTCACGAAATTGGGAAGACGAATTTTCTGATATTGAACTTTTAATATTTTGGAAAGAAGAACCGACTGATGAAGATAGGAAAACTCCTATTCAAATACTAAACGGAAATATTATTGATTTTCATGTTTTTGAAGAGGAAGAGTGGGCTGAAACTTATATAACCAATAATGTGAAACTTGAGATTAGCAGTTTTCTAACAAAAACGATTGAAAGAGTCATCGACGAAGTTATATTAAACTTTGAGACAAGCTTTGATTTGCAATGTCTTATAGCATCTGTCTATTATGGTGTACCTTTATATGGGGAACTTTTGATTACAAAACTTAAAGAGAGAGTTAGTGAGTATCCAAAGGAATTAAGTGAGGCAATGATATTAGAACACATTGATTTTGGTAATCGATGGAATAATCGAGAAACATTGCTTAGCCGGAAAGACTGGTTGATGTTTTATAAAGTAGTTGTCTCAGTTCAGACTAGTATAATGGCTTTGTTATTTGGACTTAATCGTCAATATGTCATACACCCTGGGTTCAAATGGCAAAAAAACTCTTTAGATACAATGACGAATAAACCAGAAAATGTATTAGAACGACTTGAACTTATTTTCACTAGAAAGCCAGAAGATGGATTAAAAGAATTAGAATTAATAATTCAAGAAATTTATCAATTAATTCAAGATGAGTATCCTAATATAGATTTATCAACTTATATTAACAAATCCACGTTTTTACGACCAAAACGTATTTAATTTATTTATTTGTTCAAGAGCTTTTAAATACAGTTATTATACATATATTACTAAACGCATTGCGCAAATTGAAGAACATGATCGACATTTTTGTCGATGTTTTTAAACTAACTGGCAGTATTGATCAATTTAGAAATGGGGAAAATATTAAAGGTTTGACGTTAAAAGCTAGACAAAACAAGTTTTTTTTTAAAAGTGAAGAATTTAGGGAAAGATTTAAGAAGAAAAATTTCTTATCAACTATAAAAAACAGTAATTCCTTGTTTATATAAATAGAAGAAAACACCACTAACATAGTAAATAGGAGGATTTTATGAGAAATGTTATTTTATTTTTACATTCTTCTTTAGATGGATTTGTAGAAGGACCAAACGGTGCAATGGATATTGGATTTGTTGCTTATAATGAAGAATTAGAAAAGCATGCTAGAGAAATTTTAAGTACTGTAGACACAGTGTTTTGGGGTAAAGGGACATATGAGATGATGATGAATTATTGGACTTCAGTACCTTCTAACCCTGAATCAACAGAATATGAACTTGAACATGCTAAATGGATAGAAGAGACATCAAAGGTTGTTTTTTCTACGACACTTGAACAAGCTGATTGGAAGAATTCAAGATTAGTAAAAGAAAATATTGAAGAAGAAATTAAAAACATAAAAAAGCAGTCAGGTAATGATATCATTATTTTAGGTAGCCCAAGGTTTGCACATAGTCTTATGGAACTTGATTTAATTGATGTAATTAAAATTACTATTTCACCAGTTATTATAGGAAGCGGTCTACCTTTATTTAAGGGCTTAGGATCTAAACGCAACCTCTCTCTTGTAGAAAACAAAACATTTAATTCTGGTGTAATTGGCCTTACATATAATATTGTAAAATCATAACTAAGAAATCATGTATCTATCTAGCTAACGTATGAAAAAATCGGCTGAAAAGCCGATTTTTTTTATGGAACTATATGGAAGTATTGCTGATTAATAAGGATTGTCTGAAATTTTACTTTAAATTAGGACGAATTTCCCTTAGTTAGGAATATTTAGGTATAATTGTCTTGATCGTATTTATAACTCTGGTGGGGGTAAAAAGTGACGAATTCGATTTTAATAAACACTTTTATCACGGTTAATTGTTTTTTGATTTTCTCCTTACAACCTGTCCACTTTTCTTAGAAATTAGGACTGATAGGTATTTTTGTTATGGATGCAATAGTTTAATATAATACTAAGTTCAAATGAGACTTGCCAAAGAAATGGAGATTAAAGAAATGAAGTATTATTCAAAAGACTGGTACAAAGAAATGCAATTATATAGTTTCTTGAACTTTCCAGATACAAAGGAAGAATGGGATGAAACGATTAAGTATTTTGAATCGAATGGAAAAGATTATATTAAAAATCTTAAAAAAGACTTAGAATTTTTTAAAAATGATTTGCTAAAATTTCTTCCTGAATCGTTCCATTCATATATTAATGATGGAACATTGAATACAGCGTATCCATCAGAAAAACTTAGAAATATGATTAATAATTGGAAAGATGAATACGACCAGCAAATGGAGGATCTGAATAAAGAGTATCGATCAAAATATAACGCGAGTAAAGATTTACTTCCATTAAGCATTGTAAAATTAAATGAGATTTCATTACATGATTCAAATGTAAAATCAATTGAAAATCTTTCAATCGATACATTTGTTATAAATTTAGATTGTGCAGGCGGATTTAATGATTTTACTGAAATCAAACTCACTTTTAAGGGAGTTAAAGAAATAAGTATGCCTGAGGATATTAAAGGTGGTTTTTGGCTTTACGATGAGGTTTATCCAGCAAAGTCAGGTTTTGAACTTCATGTCCTATTCGACATTCCATTTATAGAATTTAAGATTGTAGCTGAAGATATAATAGTCGAAGGTAAGAGTGATAACTAATATTTAACTAATAGGTTTAGTGCTAATGTTAAGCGGGACCTGGGAAGCCGAAAGTATTGTCTAATTAGTGCCACTACTGTTGAAGGGGGCTATATTTTTTTGAAAGAATATCAATTAGAACTATTCCGTGCTTTGAAAAATATTAAAGATTTAGAAGTCGACTTATCTGATTCATATCTTAATAATCCTAGGAACAGTTCATTAAACAAAGAGTATAAGTTACTAAAACAAAAGTTAATAACTGATGAAGAGATTTCAGCATTTAAGAAAGTGCAAAATGAAACCATAGAATGTGTTATTTATAGAATACTGGAAATGATCGATGGATATGGTGATTTGTCTTATGATGTTGAATTAATCAATAAGAATAACAATGAATCCATAAAAGGAAATATCGAATTACATGATCAATTTATGAATTATATTTACGATCGAGAAAATGAAAAATGAATATACCTTATGAAACGAACGCAATGCTTTAGTTTAGTAACACAGATCGAACGAATGATTTGATCCTACTTTACTAAGTGGCATTTTACTTGAAGAAGGAATAACTGATTTAATATAGAATGTATTTGATAGTTCACACTACTATTTCTGAAATTGGTAAAGGGGATACATTAAATGACAGAGGGTTTTTACAAAGTTCAAGACGTACTTGAGAATTACAAAACAGCAGTGTATGAAAAAGATGTGGAAAAATTTCTATCCTTGTACGCTCCTGAAATACATATTTATGATGCTTGGGAGAACTGGGAGTGCAAAGGTATTTCTTCTTGGAGGGAAAATGTAGTAGGTTGGTTTAATGGATTGAGTGAGGATGGCGTTTTACTTAATGTTGAATTTAATGATCTAGTAATTGAAGAAAATTCAAATCTCGCATTTTTTCATTGTGCTGTAACTTTTGCTGCACATCAAGAGGAATCTGGTGAGAAGCTTCGTCAAATAACAAATCGGTTCACATACGGTTTAAAAAAAGTAAATGAAACTTGGGTCATAGTTCACGAACATTCATCATTACCTATAGATATTGGAACTGGTAAGGGAATTTTTAACTTGAAGTAAACAATAAACTATTTTGATACGTGCCTCTAAAGGTTGTCTAGTTTGACAATCTTTTTTTAGTTCAAAAATAAACAATTAAATTTAACAAAGGCTGCTTACAAGTCGGTAATCTGACTTATATGGCAGCCCCTTTTTATATTTAACACAATAATATTTTACTAGTAGTTATATGTAATGTTATTTCAATAGTCTAACTTTATGAGCTTTCAACTATATATATATAAATGAGATATAAGTGAAAGATGGTGGGGTAGTATGACGAAAAGAGATTATTTAATTAAACCGCTTGTAGGTGAAAACTATCCAATAATTGATCGAGGAGAAACTATCTACTTATGGGACAAGCAAGGAAAGAAGTATATTGATGGTTCTTCTGGTGCTGTAGCGGCAAGTATTGGTCATGGCGTAAAGGAAATAGTTGATGAAATGGTAAAGCAGGCGAATAAAGTAGCGTTTGTTTACAGATCGCAGTTTACTAGTGAAGCTGCGGAATTATTAGCAGAAAAGATAGGTCAGCTCACCCCAGGGGATTTAAACTGGAGTTTTTTTGTTAATAGCGGTACAGAAGCAACTGAAACGGCTATGAAAATGGCCATTCAGCATTTTCAAGAAAAAGGAATTCACACAAAAACTAAAATTATTTCGAGGAGTATGAGCTACCATGGTATTACGATGGGGGCCTTATCTATGTCGGGGCATCCTTTAAGAAGGAAGCGTTTTACTAGCTTACTAGCGGATTATCCAATGGTAGAAGCGCCATATTGTAAAAGATGTCCATACGAATTAGAACCTGGAAAGTGTGGTTTACTATGTGCTACTTCACTTGAGCGTTCCATTCAAAAGTTAGGGTCTGAAAATGTAGCTGCTTTTATCTCCGAACCGATCGTTGGTGCAGCAGGTGCTGCGTTAACCCCTCCGAAAGGATACTATGAAAAAATTAAAGAAATTTGTGAAAAATATGATGTACTATTTATTGCAGACGAAGTGATGACAGGAATTGGAAGGACCGGAGAAATGTTTGGAATTAATCATTGGGATTGTGTGCCCGATTTATTAGTTCTTGGAAAAGGATTGGCAGCCGGATATACACCGATTGCAGTTGCGATCGCAAGTGACCGTGTCATGCAACCGATTTTAGAAGGAAGTCGTCTTGTTATGAGCGGGCACACATTTAGTGCAAATCCACTTTCGGCAAATATAGCTTTAGCCGTTTTAAATTATGTTGAGAAAAATGGATTAGTACAAAATTCTAAAGTACAAGGCGAAAAAATAAAATTAAAACTAAAAGAGTGGCAGAAAATTTTTCCTTTTTTGTTTGATATCCGAGGAGAAGGTTTACTGATTGGCATTGAAATAAATGAAGAATTTTTTAACTGTAAAAGTGTAACAAATCGTGTCATTGAGATTGCGAAAGATAAAGGATTATTGTTATACCCTTCTGTAAGTGGTCCATATGGAAGATCTGAAAATAGTTTCTTGCTTTCTCCACCTTTAGTCATAACTGATGCACAAGTTGATGAATTGCTAACTTTATTGATGGATGTATTTAATGAGCTAAATAAAGAGGCGAAGGGGACAAAATAATGGCAATTAATACTTTCAGAAAAATCATAAGTATTGAGGAAGCCTTACAATATTTTAAAGATGAGATGGTTTTAATGTTTGGTGGGTTTGGCGGTATTGGTAATCCACCTACATTAATACAAGGCATTTTAGAAAAGGGGTTTAAAAATCTTACTTTAATAGGTAATGATACCGGGTTTCCTGATGTTGGAATCGGACAGTTAGTGACAGCTAAACGAGTAAAAAAAATGATTACAACTCATATCGGATCAAATCCAAATGCCGGAAAGCAAATGACTGATGGTACGTTAGAAATTGAATTTAGTCCTCAAGGCACTTTTATTGAACGTATTCGGGCGGGTGGCGTTGGATTAGGCGGTGTATTAGTAGATATAGGGATTGATAGTGTCATCGATGTTGATAAACAGAGAGTGAATGTATTTGGGAAGGAATATTTAGTTGAAACACCTCTTATTTCTGATGTCTCAATTGTCTATGCGAAAAAGGCTGATCCATTTGGAAATTTAGTATTTGATAAAAGCGCTCGAAATACAAATCCATATGTAGCGATGGCTGGAAATATAACAATTGCAGAAGTTGAGGAAATTGTACCTTTAGGGACATTAGAACCTGAGGAGATTATTGTACCAGGGGCATTTGTAAATCACATCGTTCAATCGGAAGGAGTGAATTGGAAGTGGGTTTGGGAAAAATAAATCCTCGTGAAATGATGGCAAAACGAGCAGCTAAAGAAGTAAAGAATGGTATGATTGTCAATCTTGGGATTGGAATTCCTTCACTGATCCCAAATTACTTATCTGATGATTGCAATGTTATGTTTCATGCAGAAAATGGTGTATTAGGGTTAGGGCCTACTCCACAAAAAGGTGAAGAAGATGAGAATTTGTGTAATGCAGCAGGATTACCAGTTACATTAATTCCAGGCTCCAGTTATTTTGATAGTAGTATTGCTTTTGCCATTATTCGAAAAGGTTTATTAGATTTAACAGTACTTGGTGCACTAGAAGTCAGTAAAAATGGTGATTTAGCAAACTGGATTGTTCCTGGGAAAAGAGTACCTGGAATTGGTGGAGCAATGGATTTAGCCCAAAAATCAAAAAAAGTAATCGTCTTAATGAACCATACAAATAAAAATGGTGACCCGAAAATAGTTTCAGAATGTACACTTCCTCTTACATCGCCAAAATGCGTTGATTTAATCATTACAGAAATGGCTGTAATTGAAATTAAGAAAGAAAGCGGAGAGCTTTGGTTAAATGAAGTTATGTCTCCATATCTAGTCAGCGATGTAATTGAGAAAACAGGTGCCCCACTTTTTGTGAATCCAAATGTCATTGTTCACCGTTGGGAGTGATTAAAATTGGATTTAAAAACAAAAATTAATGAATATATTACTAAAAATAGAAGCAAGGCAATTGAGTTACTTCAAGATCTTGTTCGTGAAAAAAGTGTATCAGGAAACGAAGCGAGTGCCCAAACTATTGTCACAAATTATTTACAGAATCTCGGATTAGAAATTGATAAATGGGAGCCTTCGATTGATGAATTAAATAAATCATCGTATTTTATTTCGGAGAGAAGTTCATTCAAAAACAGTCCAAATATTGTAGCAACTTTAAAAGGAATAGGAAATGGTCGATCAATTATATTAAATGGACATATTGATGTTGTTCCAGAAGGAGAAATAAGTAGCTGGGATTGTCAGCCATATAGCGGTGTTATTGTGGGGAATCGATTATATGGTAGAGGGACGACTGATATGAAGGGTGGCAATGTAGCTGCACTTTTAGCAATTGAAGCAATCAAGAAATCAAAAATTCGCCTTAAAGGTGATGTTTATTTTCAAAGTGTAATAGAAGAAGAGAGTGGAGGGGCAGGAACATTAGCTGCTATATTACGTGGCTACGTTGCAGATGCTGTCCTGATTCCAGAACCGACTAAAACGAAAATATTTCCAAAACAGCAAGGCAGTATTTGGTTTCGTATAAATGTAAAAGGAAAAGTTGCACATGGTGGAACAAAATATGAAGGTGTTAGCGCGATTGAAAAAAGTATATTAGTTATAAACCATATTAATCAATTAGAAAAAGTACGCAACTTAAGATTACTAGATGACCCATTATACAAAAATGTGCCAATTCCCATTCCAATTAATATCGGAAAAATAAAAGGTGGAACTTGGCCTTCCTCCGTTTCAGATTTAGTTACACTTGAAGGAAGATTAGGAGTGTCACCAAACGAAAAAATAGAAGAAGCTAAACTTGAATTACAGAAATGGCTAAAAACATTATCTTTAATTGACGACTGGTTTACTGAGCATCCAGTTGAAGTTGAATTTTTTGGTGCAAGTTGGTTACCAGGTAGTATTGATCTACAACATCCATTTATGGAATCTCTGAAAAAATCTTTTCAGCAAGTATATAAGAAAGAGCCCGTCATTGAAGCATCGCCATGGGGAACGGACGGCGGATTATTTACACAAGTAAAACAAATACCTACGATCGTATTTGGCCCAGGAGAAACAAAAGTTGCACACTATCCAAATGAGTACATCGACTTAGATGAAATGTTTCGTTGTGCGGAAGTAATTGCCAACACATTACTTGATTGGTGTGGTGTAGTTGACTAATGAATTATTTTATTAACACTATGTATAATGCAATAATTTGTCTAAATTATTTTCTTGGAAATAAAATTGGTTTTATTAAAACTATCGCCTATTAAACAAAAGTTGTTACTATATGAAATCGTAAAAGTAATGTTACTGAACCTTGGATAGGATTCTAAGGTTCTTTTATTTTGGGCAAAAACTATGATCGTTTATCAAATGACAGAGATTAACACAATAAATGAAAGTTAATGTGCTTTGACTTTTTAGTAGAATCAGGAGATTTTAGTATGTAAATACGAGATTGATTCCAAGTAGTTTTAACACTATTAGGAAGTATGAAAGCAATAAAAGTTATAAGAAACACGAGCAATAAGAGAGTGAACATTTTTATCACCTATTCCTTAGATCGTTTATTTTACTGAAAGAATTTAGCGAACGAAATTTTATTGTTTTTTATTATAACTTAACGAACAGTAGTTGTAACTTGGGGGAATATCGGCAGTTTTTATTAGAAAATTAACTTGAAGACTCTATTTAAATAAAATTGAGTCACTGCTAATTGATTTCCGTAAATTTTTATTCTAATTTAAATTTTCGAAAAATAGTATAGTAAATGAGAATGATAATTGTTATCATTAATTTGTAACAACAATAACCATACTTAAGGAGATGCTTATGGAAAAACAATTAGAGCTTCAATTTGAAAATTTCGAGAAACTTCAGTCTCATTGCAAAACACTGATGATTAGTTCAATGGATGATAAAGGGGAGCCACATGTTAGTTATTCGCCATTTATTATTCACGAGGGAGAATTCTATATTTTCATTAGCAAAATAGCAGCACATTTTCAATACTTAGAAAATAATAAGCATGTTAGTATTATGATCATTGCAGATGAGGCAACTTCACCAATTTTATTTGCTAGAGAGCGAATTCGTTATAAATGTACTCCTGAGTTCGTAGGAAATGTGGACAAAGAACATATCTTCGAAAAATTCGTAGAGAATCACGGGGAACAGATGATAAAAGTTTTAAGAGGCATTGACTTGTCGTTATTTAAGCTTACACCAATAGAAGGACGCTATATCGCTGGATTCGGGCAAGCTTTTGATATTAACCCAATTGAAGGAACTTTTATTCAAATAGACCCTTCGAAAATGAACCATTAATCGAATAGCCCGTTATGAACTTAAAGTAACGGGCTTTTGTATACTATAAGAATTTGAATATCGTTTTTTACCTTATTTTGACAGCTATTTTTAAATATTGGCTCTGTTATATTTAAATGTTGATTTTTAAACAAAAGAAAAAGACCACATTTATATGGTCTAACGTTCCGTTTTTTAATTTTTAATCCAAGTTAGCATACGTAGGATCAGAAAAGGTTCAAACCAAGTAATCAATAAAAATAGGATAAAAAACGATGATACTGCAAAAAATTTAGAGTTACCTCTTTCTCTTTTGGAAATTGCTATAAAGCTACAGATCGCCCCAAATAATAACAATAAAAAACCAATTAAAGCAATAAGTTCGTTGAAGCCTGGAACCACATAAATTATTCCAAACAAAAACAATCCAATGATTAATAATATTAGTGAAATTGTGCTGAAATTTTTCATAGTTTCACCTCTTTTACTAATAATAATTTTTTATGTTAGCTACTTAATATATTAACATATATTTCCATTTTATTGTTTTCATTGTGCAACTAATCTCGCATTTAGTAGAACAAGAAAATCAATAATCTACTTTAACAGAGAGCTAAAATAGTAGAAGATGTCTTTTGATCATGTTTAATTTAAAGAAATATCTACACATTAATGTTAAAAATACTTCAAATCATGATAGATAAAATGGAATTTGGAACACTAAGTAGTAAAAAGTAAAAGTGAGGAGTTTTATGAGAAAAATTTCTTTATTTTTTCTATGTCTATTTTTGTGCATTCAGGTGCCTGCAAAGACGAGTGCAGCAGGAAAAATTCCAATTTTAATTTATCATTCCATCGATGAATTTACAGGGCACGGGGTAAGTGCTTTGTTTGTCAAACCAGAGGATTTCGAAAAACAAATGATTTATTTACGTGATCATGGTTTTACATTATTAACTTTTGAACAATGGGGAGAGCGTAATAATGTAAAGAAGCCAATATTTATAACGATAGATGATGGATATAAAAACAACTTAAATGTATTAAAAATTTTTCAGAAATTAAAATCTGATACGTTCCAGCCTAGAGCAACTATATTTGCGATTTCTGATTATATTGGATATCCGGATCGTCTTTCTAGCACGGATTTAAAAAAGTTGTCAGATTCAGGGATGTTTTCAATTCAATCGCACACTGCAACACATCCTGATTTAAGAAAAATAACAGACTATAACCATGAGTTAAAAGATTCAAAAGATAAAATTCAAGCAATTACTGGTAAGTCAGTCATCGCTTTATCTTATCCTTATGGTAATTATAATGATAAAGTAATTGAAGAAACGAAAAAGTACTATAATTATGCAGTGGCAACCGAACCTAAATATTTTATGGAACAAGGTACAAAAAATGAAAACTACCGTTTACCTAGAATCTATATTAAGTATGATACTACTTTGGATGAATTTGCTAAACTTGTAGAAGGACAAGCTAAAGTGATCTTTAATTTTAGAGAAGTTGAGCCTATTTATGAAAACTGAAAGATATGTCTTAAGGGGCATATAGTACACTTTAATAATAGTTCTAATAATAGTTCTAATAATAGTGTTAAATGAGGCCGTCCTAAAAGTCAGCGTTACTGACAAATAGGTGGCCTTTATTTAATTTCGAGATGTAATGTTGATCTCAATCTGTCTTGGAGCAAAGTGGGGGTATCTAAGCGGCGTTTTTCAATTAGTGTTGATTTTATCATCTCCATTTGTATATATTTAGTAGATTTCTTCAGCTTTTTAGTTGTTTTAGAAAGAGTTAGTGCAAATATTTTGATTTTCTATCTTTGTACATCTACTTTTGAACAATTATTCAGGCTAGATACCCTAACCGGTATGGGTAATATCCTATCTAATATGGGATTCTAGGGAATTTAATTGCAGTTTCGTTGATTTTAATTGCAGTTTCAGTGATTTTATTTGCAGATTCTTAATTTTTATTTGCACTTCGGCCTTTATTTGCAGTTTCAGATTTCATATTTGCAGATTTCACAGTGTTATTTGCACTTGGACTTTTATTTCAATCACTCTTCTTAACAATATAATAAGACACCACCATTTATTGTTTAAGAAAAGGGTCTTACTAAATTGAATTTTAGATCTATAAAAATGGAACTAAAATATTTTTAGAAAATTTAGAATTTAAGCTTGAATAAAAGAATAAACTTCAATATAATAAAAAAAAAGGATATCCTTCATAATTTGGATAGGAGAATTGCAATGGAAGAATTAAAGCAAAAAGTTCAAGATGAATTCGATAATTTTTCGAAGGGGTTAAAAAAGGTCGCAAAATATTTCCTTGCAAATCCGGAAGACTTCGCAATGGATTCAGGTGTTCAAGTTGGTCAGAAGATTAATGTAAGTGAAACAACCGTTATTCGATTTTGTCATGCTCTAGGTTATAGCGGTTTTAGCGCATTACAAAAAGATATTCAGACTCGACTGTTAAATCGTAAAAGCACGTTGGTTGAATACCATTCCATGAAAAATAAGATGGACATGGATCGAGATTTTTCTAAGAAAATGATGCATAAGGATGCAGAATTAATATTGCAAACTGCTGAAGGACTAAACGAAGAAGAGTTTAATTTGGCAGTAGAACGATTAAGTCAATCTGAAAAGATACTTGTTTCTGGTACCCGTTCTTCTCATGCAATGGCACATTGGTTTTCGTTTGCACTTGAACTAATCCGAGGGAATGTTAGGATGTTTCGACCAGATACGGATGATATTGTATTACGCATTGGTGAAATGAATGAAAATAGTACGTTTGTGGCGTTTTCTTTCCATCGCTACGCATTAGAAACAATTAATATGGCTAGAGAGGCGAAATTACGAGGTGCGTTTGTGATTAGTTTTACCGATTCCGAGGTTGCACCGATTCGTGAGTATACTGATGTATTATTTACTGTACAGCTACCGATCAAGTCAACACTGGATGTTAGTCCGGCAGTTTTTTCTCTTATGAATTCCTTACTTGGGGGAGTTGTCGTAAAAAATTCTGATCAGTTTATGAAGCGTACAAAGGCATATGAGAATTTTCATTTGCACCATTTCTTTGGGGAATAAAAGCTTTTCCTCTTATTTTTATAAAGAAAGTGGGTATAGGAATGTTTCAAATTAAACGATTGGAGGATATTGGTGAAATAGAATCCATTCAACAAATTGAAAAAGAAGTGTGGAATATGTCACCAATACCAATTCATCAAACGTACACAGCATCTCATAATGGTGGGTTGATTTTAGGAGCTTTTCACGAAAATCAATTAATAGGGTTTCAATATAGCTTTCCGGGGTATATGGACGGGAAATCCTATTTATGCTCACATATGTTAGGGGTTTTGCCTACTTATCAAAAAAGTGGGTTGGGTAAAAAGTTGAAAGAGGCACAGCGGGATTATGCTCTAGAAATGGGCTATTCTTTAATCGTTTGGACATTTGATCCATTAGAGAGTGTTAATGCCTATTTAAACCTACATAAGTTAAAGGGCATTGGTGCTACATATATCGAAAATCATTATGGCGAGATGACTGATTCGTTAAATAAAGGATTGCCTACTGATCGTTTTTTAGTAGAGTGGTGGATTCGTAGCGATCATGTATGTAAAGTACCAAGCTTGGTGGACATACAAAGTCTCAAACCATTAGTAGAAACAAAGCTTGATAACTTTGGGTTTCCGACAATTACCAAGGAATATGAAATCAATTTAACGGAAGATATTTTGGCCGTGCCGATACCTGAGCATATTCAACAAATAAAAAATAAAATGCCTGAGCTTGCGAAAGAATGGCGGTATAAAACAAGAAATTGGTTCCAAACCTTGTGTGAAAATGGCTTCGCTGCTAGTGATGTTATTCGAAATCCAGAAGGAAGAGTAAGTTACTATATTTTTGAAAAACGTAGAAATTTATCTCTTTAAGCTTCCAAACTCTTTATAGGAGGAGAGATTTTCGTGGTTAATTTTCAAAATAGTGCATTAACGATTGATGGACACTTTGATATTTTAATGGATGTCCAGATCCAACGGGAAAAAGGAAGAAAGAAAGTAATTGAAACAGATTATTACCCTAGGTTTGTAAAGGGTGGCATTAATGTCATTATCGCTGCCATCTTTATAGACAGTGCATTTTTGCCAGAAATGGCTCTTCGCAAAGCACTAAGCCAAGTAAGTGCGCTTTATGAAGAAGTACAGGAGTCTCCTGAAAAATTAATGATTTGTTATAACGGAGCCGACATGGATCTTGCGAAGAAACAAGGAAAGATTGGTTTCTTACTTTCCATTGAAGGAGCAGAACCGTTAGGAACAGATCTTAGTTTATTACGAGTTTTCTATGAATTAGGCGTTCGTAATCTAGGATTAGTTTGGAGCAGGAGAAATGCAGTAGGGGATGGGAGTTTCTTTCAACCGGTTCCTGAAGGACAAAAGGGGGGGATATCAAGCTTCGGAGTTAAGGTGATTAAAGAGGCAGAAAGACTTGGTATTTCTATTGATGTTTCTCACTTAAATGATGAAGGCTTCTGGGATGTCATTGAAATTTGTGAAACGCCAGTTATTGCGTCTCATTCCAACGCACGCTCCATTTGTTCAACAATGAGAAATCTGACCGATGAACAAATGATGGCAATTGCTTCCACAAATGGTGTAATAGGGATTAATGCTGCTAGTATGCTAGTTTCGGATGACGATTCTAAAGGCAACATTGTGCAGCTCGCCAATCACTTAGATCATCTTGTGGATGTAGCAGGTATTGAACATGTTGGAATAGGGCTAGACCTTTGTAATGACTTTATGAAATATCTATCACCAGATGATTTAGCAAGTTTGCCAAGAGTACCCTTTGATGTGATAGATGGACATGACAAGTTACCTCTTTTTATCGAAGAGTTAATGAATCGTGGGTATAAGGATGGAGAAATATTAGCGATATTAGGAGGTAATTTTAGAAGAATTTATTAAATAAAGTGGAAGGTTTTTACAAAAACAGTTCACTTTCATAGGAGGTTTTAGAATGACTAATAGTCCAATTACAATTCGGCAAATTACGTTGCACCGATTAAACATGAAGTTAAATGCTCCTTTCACTACAAGCTTTGGTACCTTTGAAGATAAAGAGTTTTATATTATTGAAGTAGAGGATGAGTTCGGGAACGTTGGTTTTGGAGAATCTGTAGCCTTTTCTAGTCCTTGGTACAGTGAGGAAACGGTTAAAACGAATAAACATATTATGGAAGATTTTCTCATTCCATTATTGTTTGAGGCTCCAATTCATCACCCAGATGAAGTGTCTGAACGTTTTCAAGCAATCAGAAAAAATAACATGGCAAAGGCTGGACTAGAAGGAGCAGTTTGGGATCTTTATGCTAAAAGACAAAAATTACCTCTCTATAAAGCACTTGGTGGAAATAAAGACCAAATCGATGTTGGAATTAGTATCGGTCTTCAACCAACAGTAAAAGGACTTCTTCAACTGGTGGATTCTCATGTCGAGGCTGGTTACAAACGAATAAAATTAAAAATTAAACCTGGGTCTGATTATGAAATGTTAAAAGAAGTAAGAAGAGAATTTCCAACCATTTCAATGATGGCTGATGCAAATTCTGCTTATACTTTAGCAGATATAGAGATGTTAAAAAAACTCGATGAATTTAGTTTAACGATGATTGAACAGCCGTTAAGTCATGATGATATTATTGACCATGCCAAATTGCAGCAACAGCTAGTGACGCCTATTTGTTTGGATGAAAGTATTCATTCACTAGAAGATGCTAGAAAAGCAATTGAGTTAGGTAGCTGTCGAATTATTAATATTAAAATTGGCCGTGTTGGCGGACTAACTGAGGCAAAAAAAATACACGATTATTGTTTAATGAAAGGTATACCTGTTTGGTGTGGAGGTATGCTTGAAGCGGGTATTGGTCGTGCTCATAATATCGCCTTAACGACATTAGAACAGTTTATTTTACCAGGGGATACTGCGGCATCAGCAAGTTACTGGGAACGAGATATTATTGATCCTGAAGTAACTGTAGACCATGGAGTTATTCATTTACCACAGAAATATGGTATTGGCTATGACATAAATCGAGAGGCATTAGATTACTATTGCGTCGAAAAAAATGTATTCCTAGAATCCAATTACAATGTGAAAACTTAAAATTTCGAAAAGTCAGAAAATATAATTGACTAGAAATTCTAAGAGATTATATAATAGGTCAAAAGGAAATACTTTATAATTTATAAAAATGAAGTGTTTGCTTTTTTATAGTAATACTTAATGGTTTAATCAAGCTAAAAATACAACTAATCATCTTATCAAATAACCTACTAATCATCTAATCGACTAACCTCAAAAAAATCTTACTTTAGTACAAGTAACGTTCCTACCCATTCATTCAAGAATCGATCACCAAAAAGAAAGTAACTTAAACTCTAGTAGTCACACCTAAAGTTAATTAATTTTAGGTTTAATAAAAAAATATTAAGGGAGAGTGCTGTAATGGGACACAATGTATTGAAAAAAGTAAAAGAGTTTGAAGGGTATTGTAATGAAATCGTAGAGAAGTATCAAATTCCTGGGTATATGATTGGTTTAGCAAAAAATGGTGAACTTTTCTATGAAAGCGGTTTCGGTTTCCGTGATAAAGAAAATGAGTTACTTTTATCCTCTGACACAGTACTTGGAATTGGCTCAGTCACTAAATCTTTTACTTGTGTAGCCATTCTCCAATTACAAGAGGCAGGGAAATTATCTGTTCAAGATCCTATTATTAAATATTTACCTGAGTTTAAGACAAGCAATGATGAATATACAAAGCTGATGACGATCCATCATTTTATGACACATTCAGCAGGGCTTCCACCAATTCCAAGTCTATATGGTGCTATGAGTAAAACGTTAGCGTTAGATCCAAAATTTGATGATGGCAAAGAGGAAGAAAAGTCTCCTGAAATTCCATACATTGCTACATACGAGGAATTAATGGAATCAATCGCTAAGGGTGAATATGCTCTTCTTGGTGCTCCTGGTACTGAGTTTAGTTATTCTAATGATTGTTATGCCCTGCTTGGAGCTGTTGTAGAAAGAGTCAGCGGCATTACTTATGAGCAGTACATGAAGGATTATATTTTAGAGCCAGCTGGCATGAAAAATAGTGTCTTCCATCTTCATGAATTGGATGGGCATGAAGATATTTCTAACTTATATGCTTCTAGAAAAGTAGATGAAGAGACTGTTGTGTTTGAGTCAAATAATCCATGGGATGCACCATCGATGCGTGCAGCAGGATTCTTAAAATCAACAGTAAACGATATGCTGAAATATGCAGAAATCTTCCGAAATGAAGGCAAAGTAGGAGATGCTCAAATTTTAACACCTGAGAGTGTTGAAGCTATGACTACTCCTTATATCCAATGCGGATATACTGAATTCTATGGCTACGGAGTAATGATTCATCCAGATTTCTATGGATATAAACTTGTTGAACATGGTGGTTCTATTAAAGGGGTATCAGCTCAACTGAATATTATTCCTGAGTTAGGCTTAACTGGTTTTTCTAATGCTAATTTAATAGGTGTTCCTTCTAAGAAACTTTTAAATAGTGCCTTTGCAGATTATTTGGAACAACCAATAAGATCTTCAAACATAAACTTAGCGGAAATACATTTAAATGTAGAACAGTTACAAGAATATGTAGGGAAATATGTTTCAGGTGAGGGCGGTAAGGTTGAGTTTTCAATCAATGATGAAGGAAAACTTTGCGCTCAAATGGAAGGGATGGTAGACTCGCTCGTTAAACCGATTGAGGAAGATTGGTTCTTATTTGAAATGAGAGAAGATGAATATTCTATCCAATTTAAAAGAGACGAAGAAGGAAAAATTAGTCGTTGTGTATTTGGATTCAGACAATTAGTAAAAACGGAATAAGGAGGCTAGTCAATTGCGTACAAAAACTGCACGTAAAATATTCCCAAGATTCGCACTGTTATCAGTGAGCGTTCTTACTATTTTTGCAATGACTGCTTGTAATTCTACTGACCAAGCATCGACGAATAAAAAGAATAATGCGACAACTGCTTCAACTTCTCCACAAACAGGTGGAACAATTACGGTTGGGCTTTCGCAGGAACCAGATACGCTTGATATTCAAAAAACGGCAATGAGTACAGCTGATGAAATTTCAAATCGTTTAGGAAATACGCTTTTAACACTTGATCCAAAAACGAATGAAATTGCTCCTGGTCTTGCAGAAAGCTACCAGGTATCAAATGATGGTAAATCGATTACGTTTAAAATTCGTCAAGGTGTTACCTTCCATGATGGAACACCTTTAACATCCAAGTCATTTAAAGAAACATTTGACCGTATGTTAAATCCAAATACTGGTGCGCCATTAGTTAGCTTTTTAGCTGGTGTAAAATCGGTTTCGACTCCAGATGATCAAACATTAGTCGTTGATTTGGCACAACCATCGGCACCATTTTTAAATAACTTAACGACTGGGTTTTTACAACCATTATCGTTATCTTCTATCAATAAAGATGGAGCTAATTATGGAAGAAACCCTGTCGGAGTTGGTCCTTGGAAGTTTGAGAAATGGGAAACTGGACAATCTGTTACATTAGATCGAAATAATGACTATAATTGGGCTCCATCCTTCTTTGCAAATAAAGGTAAGGCTTACCCAGATAAATTAGTTTATAAATTTATTACGGATCCACAAACGATGCTTGCTGCTCTTGATAGTGGCTCGATTGATGTCCTAGTAAATGCGGCTCCAAAAGATGCTGAAAGATATCGTAAGAATGATAAGTACCAAGTCCTCGATGCTGATCAACAAGGGCTAGGATTATTCTTAGAAATGAATCTTGATAACGAATTGTTAAAGGATAAAAATGTGAGAGAAGCATTAAATATGGCTATTAACAAAGATGCCATCATTAAAGCAGCTCTTAATGGTGAAGGAACAGCGGCATATGGACCACTTTCATCTTCTATTTTTGGATATGATCCGAATGTGAAAGATTACGGCATTAAATACAATAAAGACGAGGCGATCAAATTATTAGAAAGCTCAGGCTGGAGTAAAAATAGTCAAGGTATTATGGAGAAAGACGGAAAGAAACTAGAGTTCGATCTTTCAGTCTATAGTACACAAAGTCAAGCTGCACAAATCGTTCAAGCGATGTTAAAGGATATTGGTATTACCATTAATATTAAACAAATGGAAACAGCAACTTTAATCCAAAAAGCATCAAAAGGAGAATTCGATCTGTCATTCTTAAGTTATTCGTACTCAGATCCTGACATTCTTTATATGCTATTCCATTCAAGTCAAATTGGTGGATTAAATCACATTCGAGTGAAAAATTCAGAGCTTGATGCTTTATTAGAAAAAGGTAGAACAACTACCAATGCTGATGAAAGAAAACAGGTTTATGCTGACGCTCAAAAGTTGATTGTTGAAAATGCTTACTGGGTGCCAATCTATTCTCCTAAAGTATTTTATATTGTAAATAAGAGGGTACATGATATTAAACTTCAGTCAACGAATATACTTTTAAATGATAGTTGGGTGAGTAAGTAATGACTCAATTCATTCTAAACCGGATCGTTTCAGCTATCATTGTTATCTTTGGTATCTCGATACTCTCATTTTTTCTAATACACTTGATACCTGGTGATCCAGTTAAAATAATGCTCGGTTTAAATGCTTCACCGGAACAAGTAGCAAAACTAACACACCATTTGGGGCTGGATAAGCCCCTTTTGGTTCAATATTTACAATACATTAATAATGTTTTTCACGGCGATTTTGGGACTTCCCTGAAAACCGGTAGACCAGTATTAACTGAAATCTTAGATCGTTTCCCTGAGACAATAAAGTTAGCAGCAACTGGGATGGTATTTGCTGTCATAATTGGAATCGCGTTAGGTATTTTAGCAGCAAAATATAAGGATACGATCATCGATACATTTTGTACCGGCCTAGCAACATTAGGAGTATCTATTCCTAGCTTTTGGTTAGGAATCTTATTAATTTTAGTATTTTCTGTAAAGTTAAGCTGGTTTCCGATCGCTGATGGAACTGGACTAAGATCACTCATTCTACCTGCTATTACTTTAGGCGTAGTCATGTCTACTATGATTAGTAGATTAACTAGAAATGGAATGGTGGAGGTTCTATCAAATGATTTTATTCGTACTGCACGTTCGAAAGGTCTAGAGGAACGTCATATATTATTCCGCCATGCCTTTAGAAATGTACTCATTCCAATCATTACGGTTATTGGATTACAAATAGCAGCTCTACTTGGTGGTACGGTAATTATCGAGCAAGTCTTTAATTGGCCAGGTTTAGGTACACTTTCCATTGGTGCGATTATGTCGAGGGATTTTCCGATGATTCAAGGTACTGTCTTATTTATGGGTGCTGTTTATGTTAGCGTTAATATACTAGTAGACATCGTTTACAGCATAATCGATCCACGTGTTAAATTGAATGAAAAGGGTGAAGGGTAATGGCAAAATTGAGTGAGGCATATAAACCAATTGAGGCTCCCACTCTACGTAGGACACCTAAACTTATTAAACTCACAACTTTCCATAAAATTCTTAGCTATAAGCGGGCCAAATATTGTTTGATTTTTTTACTATTCATTGTTTTAATTGGCATTTTTGCTCCAGTCATTGCACCGTATAATCCTGAGAAGCCTTTCTATGATGCTATTTTACAAGCTCCAAATAAGGAGCACATTTTTGGAACGGACTCACTAGGAAGGGATGTATTCTCAAGGCTAGTTTATGGAGTTCGCGTTACTCTAACTGTTTCCACACTGGCTTTAGGTATCACTTTAGTTGCTGGTACGTTTATCGGGTTAATTAGCGCTTATATCGGTGGGCTTGTTGATAACGTTTTAATGCGGATCATGGATGTATTGTTAGCTTTACCAAGTATTGTTTTAGCTCTTGCAATTGTAGCGATTTTAGGTCCAAGTCTTACAAACGCCATGATTGCAGTTGGAATCGCTTCAATACCGGGCTTTGCCAGATTAACTAGAGGTGCTGTATTGACGGTGAAATTTTCTGATTTCGTCGAAGCAAGTCGTTCGATCGGAAGCTCAAATAGCTGGATTTTGAGAAGACAAATTTTACCCAATATTTTTGGAGTTCTACTTGTTTATACAACATTATTTATCGGAGTTGCCATATTAGATACAGCTGGACTTAGTTTCATCGGACTCGGTGCCCAACCGCCGACGCCTGAATGGGGAACCATGCTTAGTGAAGGGAAGCAATATATTAATGACGCTTGGTGGTTAGCAACATTTCCTGGTCTAGCGATTACGGCTGTTGTGTTTTCGGTTAATTTCTTAGGTGATATTTTAAGAGATGTATTTGATCCAAAAGCATCAAGGTAACGAGAAGGAGAGGGCGATTATGTCTAATGTACTAGAAGTAAGAGGCCTTACCACAGAATTTAAAAGTAAGAATGGTTCGCTTAAGATTATAGAGAACATTGACCTTACTGTAAAAAAAGGCGAGATACTAGGAATAGTTGGGGAATCGGGCTGTGGAAAGAGTGTGACTTCTCTTTCGATTCTTCAGCTATTAGATAAAAAGGCTAAAATTTCTAGTGGAAGCGTTACGTTTAATAATAGTAACTTAGTAGATAAAACTGAAAAAGATATGAGGAAAATAAGAGGTAACGAGATATCTATGATTTTTCAGGATCCTATGACCTCTCTTAATCCTGTTTTGACGATTGGAATCCAAATAGGCGAAGTGATTCAAAAGCATCAAAAATTAACTGGATCAAATTTGAAGGAAAAGGTTGTCCATTTATTAAAATTAGTTGGAATACCACGTCCAGAAGCCATCTATCACGAATACCCACACCGTTTATCGGGAGGAATGAAGCAACGTGTAATGATTGCCATGGCTATATCTTGTAATCCATCACTTTTAATTGCTGATGAACCAACCACTGCACTTGATGTAACAATTCAAGCTCAAATATTAGCATTACTTAAATCCCTAAAAGATGACTTACAAATGTCGATCTTGCTTATTACACATGATCTTGGAGTAGTAGCAGAGATGTGTGATCGAGTAGTGGTTATGTACGCTGGACAGGTTGTGGAAACAACGGATACAAGAACACTTTTACGTAATCCTAGGCATCCTTATACAATCGGGTTGATTCAATCCACTCCGCATCAATCTAAAGGCGAGAATCGTCTTAAATCGATTCCAGGTCAAGTGCCAACTCCTGACAACTATCCAAAAGGTTGTCGTTTTGCTGACAGATGTCCAAAGGTGTTGGGAATATGCAGAACAAGCCTTCCACCACTTATCGAAGTTGATGACCAAACATCTTGCAGATGTTGGTTGTTACAACAAAAGGAGACGTTCGTATGACAGCCCCCCTCTTACAAGTGAAACAGTTAGAAAAAAAGTTTAAGGCCAATAAATCCTGGTTTAAACCTCCGCAATATGTACGTGCAGTAAATGGGGTTAGCTTGTATTTAAATCAGGAGGAGACGCTTGGGATTGTTGGTGAATCCGGTTGTGGAAAGTCAACAACTGGTAGATGTTTATTACGTCTTACCCAGCCCACGAGCGGAGAAGTAATTTTTCAAGGAACAGATTTACTTCAGCTTAGTAAAAAAGAAATGAATAAATATCGTAAGGATATTCAAATGGTATTTCAAGATCCAATGGCTTCCTTGAATCCGAAGCTGACAGTGAGAGAAATTCTTTCTGAGCCGCTAATAGCCAATCGTGTTCCAAGGAAAGAACATGATGATTTAATTAAACATACTCTTGGTTTAGTAGAACTATCTGAAAGCTATTTATCAAGATTTCCTCACGAACTTTCTGGGGGACAGCGTCAACGTATTGGAATTGCAAGAGCAATTATCATAAGACCAAAGATCGTCATTCTTGACGAACCTGTTTCGGCACTTGATGTTTCAGTTCAGTCCCAAATTCTTAATTTGCTACAAGACTTACAAGAAGAACTTGGTCTTTCTTATATCTTCATTTCACATGATTTAAGTGTAGTAGAACATATCGCTCATCGTGTTGGTGTAATGTATCTTGGGGAAATCGTGGAAATTGCAGATAAAGAAGAATTATTTAAAAAGCCGCTGCATCCATATACGCAAGCACTAATCTCTGCAATTCCAAAGACAGATCCAGACGATATTAAAGAGCGTATTATTCTTACTGGGGAGCTGCCGTCTTTAGACAACCCTCCTAGTGGATGTGCTTTTCATCAACGTTGCATTCATGCCATGGATTCCTGTAAAACTGTTAAACCTCAAATGCAAGAAGTAGAAGGAAGAAGAGTAGCTTGTCATTTATATAATGAAGAGAATAAAGGATGATGAAGGATAGTGAAGCCCAGTTAATTGGATTCACTTTCTTCATTTTGGAGGAGAGAAAATATGACTATAAGACTTACGAAACCAGAAGATATTTATCGTTTTGAATGGCCAAGTAATCCCGTGATATCACCTGATGGGAAACAAGTAATCTATGAAAAAACGAAAGCTTGTGAGAAAGAAAATGATTATAATACGCAGTTGTTCTTAGCTAATATAGAAGGAAAAACGGATCAGCAACTAACTATTAACGGAAAAAGCAACACCCAGCCTATCTGGTCGCCAAACGGAAACACCGTTGCATATCTTTCTAATCGCAGTTATGGTTCGCAAATTTGGCTATTATCGCTAGACTCTAAGCAGGAGAGATGCCTTACAAAATTTAAATATGGCATTAGCTCAATTATTTGGTCACCAAATAGAGATATGATTTATGGTTTAGTACCAGTAGCACAAAACAAAGAAGTGGAAGTGTTTAATGAAAATATAAGTGAAGCCGAAGCCATTGATGAAATCAATGCTCGAAATAAACAGTGGCACGAAGGTTCGAAACGCTACAACAGGCTTTATTACAAAAATGATGGGATTGGTCTTCAAACCCCATACACTCGCCAGCTTGTTTCAATAAATGTCAAAACAGGTGAGTTCGAACAATTAACGAATAGACCACACCATATCTCAGAACCTACTATTTCACCGGATGGGAAATATATTGCTTTTACTGCTTCAAATGATGGAGAGAGTGGTCTTTATGGTAAAAGGATCTACACTATACCAGTACATGGTGGAGAAGAAAAATTGGTGTATTCAAAAGCAAATGCACATTCGCCATCTTTTTCACCTGATGGAAAGTGGATTGCGTATTTTTCCTACTATTATAATCAAATTCAATTACAACTAATTCCAGCTGATGGAGGAGAGGTTAGACATTTAAGTAAACAATATCATGATACGCTAGGTGATATGATTTTTACTGATATGCGCTTCCTAAAAAGTCCTTTGAAACCTCAGTGGTCCAAAAATGGACAGTACGTTTTTTGCCTGGGAACTCGGGAAGGCAGGAATGAAATTGTCCGATTTGCTGTGGATGATTCAGATGGAAGAGGTCGTATAGTAATTGGTGGAGATCGGACTATTTTTCATTTTTCTTATAATGGCGACCAAACATTTGTTATAGCGTATTCGTCTTGCGAACACCCTGGAAAAATTGCTGTCGTTAATGTTAAGAATAATACGGGATATCATTATATTAAGAGAGAACCAACGGAAGAATTTTCTATTCCAGAAGAACCATCCTTATTCACAAACGAAGTACGTATAGATGACTGTAATGATGCCTACTTATCTGAGGTAAAGGTAGTCAAACCAGAAGTCTTTTCGTATCGTTCGGAGGATAAATGGCAGATTCAAGGATTTGTTCTTAAGCCAGCTAATTTTGAGGAAGGAAAAAAATACCCTGTATTATTAGATATACATGGTGGTCCCCATTCTTCGTTTGGTTATACATATTTTCACCAAATGCAACTATTCTCTGCACAAGGATTTGCGGTTGTTTACCTTAATCCACGAGGGACTTCTGGCTTTGGTGAAGATTTTACGAATGCGGTGTGTGGCGATTATGGCGGAAAGGATATGATCGACCTTTTTAACGGGTTAAACGAGGCTTTACGTCGTTTTGATTTTCTTGATAAAAACAAGGTGGCAGTCAATGGAATTAGTTACGGTGGATTTATGGTGAATTGGCTAATTACTCATACCGATCAATTTTTTGCTGCTGTATCAGAAGGTTGTATTTCAAATTGGATTTCGATGTATGGTACTAGTGATATCGCTCCGGAATTTATGGATGTAGAATTTCAAGGGAAAACGGATGTAGTATCACTTTGGAAACGTTCTCCACTTGCTTATGTGGAAAATGTGAATACACCACTTTTGCTTCTTCATAATGAGAGCGATTTAAGATGTCCGATCGAACAGGCGGAGCAGTTCTATTCACACATAAAGAGGAAGGGAGGAGAGGTGCAATTTGTTCGGATACCGAACTCAAGCCACGCACTTCTTCAAATCGGTAAACCTACGTTGCGAATTCAAAGGTTAGAAGCCATGCTAGAATTTGTAACTTCACAGTTACAAGAATCATTATCAAAAGGGAGTTTGGCTATTCATGAATGAGATTAATACGTGGGTTTCTCAGCATGACGAGTTGATAAAATCTACTTATCAGTATTTTCATAAACATGCTGAAGTTAGTTGGAAAGAATTTGAGACAACTAGGTTCTTATGTGAACAATTAGAAAAATTGAATATACCATATGAAACGTTTGAGGATATTACCGGTGTCGTTGGATACTGGGGAAATAAAGAAGAAGGACCAACAATTGGGATCAGATCTGATATGGATGCTTTGTGGCAGCTAGTGGATGGAGAATGGAAAGCAAATCATTCCTGTGGTCATGACGCTCATATGACAATGGTCCTTTATGCCATAACTTGTTTGAAGGAAATTGGATATGAACCTAAAGGATTAATAAAAATAATCTTTCAACCAGCCGAGGAAACTGGGAAAGGTGCACAAGCGATGATTGAAAGAGGGGTTCTAAATGACGTGAAACTTTTACTTGGTCTTCATGTGCGCCCTATTCAAGAATTGAAATTTGGAGAAGCGGCACCTGCTATCTATCATGGAGCTACAACTCTATTAAAAGGGACAATCAAAGGGAAACAAGCTCACGGAGCTAGACCGAATCTCGGAATAAATGTAGTTGATTCCCTTGGAGCAATCATTCAAGCAGTCAATGCGGTAAAGGTAGATCCATCTGTTTCTGCATCTGCAAAGGTAACAATGGTAACGGCTGGTGGAGATAATGTAAATATCATCCCAGATTTTGCTGAGTTCGGAATTGATGTACGAGCCGAACGAAATGAAATAATGAAAGAGTTAATCAAAGATATTGAACAAGCGGTTTTTGCAGCTGGAACGGCCAATCATGCAGAAGTTTTTATGGAAACTATTGCAGAAATGGTGGCTGCAGAAAAAAGTCAGTTGATGGAAGAGGTTGTAAAAGAGGCGATCGTGGAAGCAACCGGAATTGAAAGCTTAGCACCAGCCGTTAACACTCCTGGAGGAGAAGATTTTCATTTTTACAAAACAAATTTCCCTCATTTACAATTAACAATGGTAGGATTAGGGACAGACTTGAAGCCAGGCTTGCATCACCCGAATATGAGTTTTAATCTAGATTCACTATCAAACGGTGTTAAAATCTTAAGTACTGCATTAATCAAGATGTTGGTGTTATAAAGCAACTTAGCGACGAATCCTATTTAGTATAAAAATGGTGCTAACGTCCATTCTTATGTAGTATTACTTGAGCTAAAATAAAACGCTTTTAATGTATTTCACTTCTATTAAAGAATTTACTATGCTTGTTGAAGCATAGGCAAAGGTTATTGTTGATTTTAGAAAGTGTGTGACTGTTTAACTTGAAAGAGGATTTCTCATAGTTACTATGAGAAATCCTTTTTTTGTAGAAATATTGAACAGATTCCATAGAAAATAATAACTAGATAAAGTTTAGGCATAATGTGACATTTGATGAAATTTCACGTACCAAACTTTATCTTTTTTTAAGTACTTACTAATCAATATTGTATTTAAGTATGGGGAAAATTACCTTTTTTTAACTTTGTCGATAAATAGGAGGTTTGTGAATAGTTTGACTCATGGTATGATATAGTAAGTGATAGATTAATGAGATAGAAAAGGTGATTAAATGAGAGCAAATCCATCTCAAAGACCATCATTAAAGATGAGGTCTGTATGGAGAATTACATCACTATTAAGTAGTATCTCTCTAGTTACATTACCAATTATCTATTATTTTCTTATGAGACATTTTTCACTTCCTTACTTTATTTTAATGATCATTATCGCTGTCGTTATAGTGTTAATTCTTTTTTTAACTTTATTTTTCCCTACACTTAGATTCAAATATACCGCATATGAGATATATGAAAATGAGTTAGAAATTCAAAAAGGAATATTTGTTATTAAACGAATCGTTATTCCGATGGTCAGAGTTCAACACGTTACGACTGAGGTAGGACCAATACTACGTCGATACGGTTTATCTACAGTAAATATTTCCACGGCTGCCACCACACATGAAATTGAAGGCTTAGAACACCATGTCGCTGAAAAGCTTAGAGATAAAATTATCTACTTAGCAAGGATAAGTGATGACGATGTTTGAGCCAAAAAGACAACATCCAGCTTATATCCTTACCGTATTTTTAGAGCAAATAAAAAACGTACTAATACCACTTATTATTCTTTTAATTTCAGGTGGAAAAGGGTCAATGTTTCAATATTTGTTTGCTGGAGTTCTAATTGTTTTTCCTGTTGCATCAGCGATCATTAAATGGTATCGCTTTACTTACTATATAACTGAAGAAGGGTTTCGAATTCGTTCAGGATTATTTGTAATTGAAAATACATTTATTCAAAAAGAACGAATCCAATCTTTTTCAATCAATGCTGGTTTTATTCAACAGCTTTTTAATGTTGTGAGTGTTCGAATTGAAACAGCTGGTGGAAAAAAAGCTGAAGGTATTTTAAATGCTATACCAAAAGAAGTGGCACTTTCATTAAAGAATGAAGTCTTAAGTTCTAAAAAGAAAAAAGTAGATTCGGTTGTAGCTGAGGGAAATGGTGTACAGGCAGAATCATTTGTTGATATTAGTTTAACAATTGAAACGAGAAAACTTTTTTTAGCTGGAATCACTTCATTTGAGGTTGGACTAGCTTTTGCCGTACTAGCATCATTATTTTCACAAATCGAGGACTTGCTTCCACATAGTATATATGTATCAATATACAATCAAATCCAATCGTTTACTTATATGATGTTTTTTATTGCATTTTTAGGTAGTTTATTGCTTGCGTTAATCTTCTCCACAATAAGATACATATTAAAATTTGCAAACTTTACAGTCCAAAGAAGAGAAAATCGAATTATTATAACAAGAGGGTTATTAGAAAAAAATGAATTTACAGTATCTTTAAAACGGATTCAAGGTGTCGTTATAAAGGAAGGGATCATTCGTCAATTATTTGGTTATTCAACAGTTTATGTAGAAGCTGTTGGGATGGGGGATAAGCAGGAGCAAGGCAGGCATGTTCTTCATCCATTTATAAAAACGAAGGATGTACAATTATTCCTAAAAAACTTTCTACCTACTATTAACTATGAAGATATTGCAAATCGAGCACCAAAAAGAGCCCGAAAAACGTATTATTCTAGAATGCTGATTATTTTTCTTCTTATTGCAAGTGGGATCGTATTACTTCCATTTGTCCATTTTTGGGCATATGCAATCGTATTAATAGGCTTACTTATTGCTGAATTAGGATTTAGAAACGCCGGCTATACACTATTAGATCGTACAGTGATTGTTCAATCTGGTTACTTCTCAAGAACAACTGCGATTTTACCAAAAGAGAGAATACAAGTACTGATAGGTGAACAAAGTTTTCTGCAAAGAAGAGTAAAACTAAAAACGATTTATATAACAATCCTATCAAGTCAATTTGGTCACACTTATCAAGTAAGACATTTAGATGAAAAAGATGTAAATCGAATGATTGGATGGTTTAGTAAATAAATTGTCTTATATTATAGAGTAAGTAGTTTTTACAAGATTTTTAGTTCTGTTAAACTTTCATTGATTATTAGGAAACAGGACAATAGTGTTAAAAAAAAAGACGTGTTTACATTTTTGTAGTCACGTCTTTTTTTAACGCTTAAGTTTACTTTATCTATTTGGGGGAAAAGAACGTGAGGCAAAAAATAATAGTAGGAATACTCCTCTTAACAGTGTTTGTTACAGTTTTACATACACTATGGAATAAACCCACTCCATTAAAGCATGGAATGATTGATGATGTTGGACACCTACTTCCAACAAAAATTGATCGTGTTGTTAAAGGGAAAGAAGTAGAACAATTAAAGAAAATTGTCATTGATGCAAAAGAACAAGGCAAGACAGTTTCAATTGCAGGCGAGCGCCATAGTCAAGGAGGACATACATATTATAAAGATGGAGTTGTGATCGACTTAAAAACATTTAATAAAGTTGAAAAAGTGGATCCAGTTCATAAAACAGTAATTGTTCAAAGTGGAGCAACCTGGGGGGATATACAAAAAGCAATTAATCCTTATAATCTTGCTCTGAAGGTAACTCAGTCTCAAGAAATATTTTCTGTCGGTGGATCATTAAGTGTGAATGCACACGGACGTGATATTCGGAATCATTCATTAGCTAGTACAGTTAACTGGTTCACATTACTAACTCCAAAAGGGAAAGTAATCAAAGTAAGTCGTACTGAGAATAAAGAACTTTTTCCTTATGTATTAGGTGGTTATGGATTATTTGGAGTTATTCTAGAAGTAGAACTTCAATTAACAAATAATGAATTATATCAAGTGGAAACAAAAACGATGGAATATGATAAATATCCGGCGTATTTTAAGAAAAACGTTTTAGAAAATAAAAATGCAAGGATGCATATCGCTAGAATTTCTGTTGCGCCAGATAGTTTTTTTGACAAAGTTTATGCCATTAATTATATGGAAACATCTCGTAAAATGTCAGATTCGGATAAAGAGCTGAAGGAAGATCATTCCGCTTTTTTACCAAAGCTTGCTCTCGGTATGTCCAGAACATCGGATATTGGTAAAGATCTTTTCTGGCAACTGCAATATAGCTTTATTCATTCATTAAATGGAAGCTATGAAACTCGCAATAACGTTATGCGCTCAGAAAGCAAGTTTATGGAATTCGATGATCGTCAAGATACACAAGTTTTACAAGAGTTTTTCGTACCTGTAGATGAATTTGTTAGCTATATTGACGATGTTAGAGAATATTTAAAATATGAGCATGATTTTAATCTTTTAAATATAACGATTCGATATGTTGAAAAAGATAATGAAACAGTCATGAATTATGCAAAAGATGATATGTTTGCTTTTGTTGTTTTGATTCAACATGGAAAAGATAAAGATTCTGTTCATAAAGCTTCAGAGGTTATTCAAAAATGGACTGATCTAACAATAAAACATCGAGGATCCTATTACTTACCGTATTATCCTTATCAGACTAAGCAACAAATGCAGTCGGCATATCCAAGAACTGAAGATTTTTTTAATAAGAAGAAAGAGTTTGATCCAAATCGTGTATTTATGAATACTTTTTATGAAAATTACGGGGAGTAAATCCTATGAATCGTTATGTAATCGCATTACTAAGTATTATTGGCTTTAGTAGCTCTTTAGTCTTTCCATATTATGTCCTCTTCTTAAGGAATATAGGGGATGCGTATGATGTATTTAGTTTATTGTATGGACTTTTTTCATTAAGCTTAAGTGTTGTAGTCTACTTTGGTGGCCGTTTTGTTGACTCTGTTTCGCCATATTTATTAATGGTATTGCATTCATTATTTTGCTGTCTTTTGTTCTTTTCACTACCTTTGATCGATAATATAAAAATTGTTTATGTTGGCCAAGTTCTATTTGGTGGTTTTACTGCATTGTTTAAGATTGCTGAAAAAAAATTATTTATGAATGCTTCGTCTGATTTTTATAGAAGCTACTTATTTTGGACATCTTTTGTAACGGCAATATGTATTATAGGTGTAGGAACTTTGCTTGAAACAATTGACATCCAATTTATGTTTCATTTAGCAGCATGGTTATTTTTAATAAGCGCATTTGGTCTTGGGTATAAAATGATCAGAAGTAAGGAATAAACAAAACACTCTCTATTCATAAAAATTCAGTACAACACAACAATGTTTTGTTTTTACCTTTTCGTTTGTGCCGTAACGTTGTTGCATCCCTTCTATATTCAATAATATTAAGGTTTTATTGTTATTATTTACATATAAATTATTGTTTTTAATAAAAATACTACAATAAATTTTAATTTTTATATTGTCTAAGTAACGAAACAATGTTATATTAACTTTAAATTAAATAAAGTAACGCACTTATTATTTTATTTGAAGTTAAATTGTATGAAGGGATGATTATATAGTATGAGACACGAAGAAGCTGTTGGTCTTTTTTATGGAGCTTTTGTAATTTTAGGTTTAGTAGTTGGTTTAGGTGTAGGTTATTTTACATCACATCTAATTGTAGGTGGCTTTCTTGGGTTTGGAATTGGTATAGGTTTAGGTCTATTAAGCAATGCTATTTTATACATTAATAGAGATTGATTTGAGACTATATTTTGATTTATAGGTATGAAAGGTGAAGGAGAGATGATTATGCAAAAAAGGGAAACAAAATTGGTTCCTGTTATGATTGCGTTATTACTGGGGATATTTTTCGCTTCTCTTGATAACACAATTGTTTCAACTGCGATGCCAACAATTTTAAAAGACTTAGGTGGCTATGATAAATTTGTTTGGGTAACGTCAGCTTATTTAGTGACTGAAATGGCTGGGATGCCAATTTTCGGTAAACTTTCTGATATGTACGGTAGAAAAAGATTTTTTATGTTAGGTATTATTTTATTCATTTTAGGGTCGATTCTTTGTGGAACTGCAACTTCTATTATTCAACTTAGTGTTTACCGTGCGATTCAAGGTATTGGTGGAAGTGCTTTAATGCCAATTGCTTTTACAATTATTTGGGATGTGTTTCCTGTTGAAAAGCGTGGTAAAATGAGTGGTATTTTTGGTGCAGTATTTGGATTATCAAGTGTACTTGGACCGCTAATTGGTGCTTACATTACAGATTATATTAACTGGAGATTTATTTTCTATATCAATATTCCATTTGGACTTTTAACATTAGGATTAATTGGTTATTTTTATGTTGAATCGAAAAACCACACAAAGCAACAAATCGACTGGTGGGGTGCAATTACATTTGTTATTAGTATTGTCTGTTTAATGTTTGCACTTGAGCTTGGCGGAAAAGAATATGCTTGGGATTCAGTTCAAATTTTAGGTTTATTTGCTGGGTTCGCAGTTTTCTTAATTGTTTTCTTATTTATTGAACGTAAAGTAGCAGAACCGATTATTTCATTTGATATGTTTAAATATCGACTTTTTGCTGCTAGTAACTTTGTCGGATTATTCTACGGGGCGGCATTCATCGCTGCAACAATTTATATCCCGATCTTCATTCAATTTGTTCAAGGTGGAACAGCAACGAATTCAGGCTTAGTTTTATTACCAATGATGGTAAGTGTAAGTATTTCTGCTACACTAGGTGGGGCATTAGCAAATCGAATGAGTTATCGTAGTATAATGATCGGTTCGGTTGTCCTATTATTAGCAGGTATTATTTGTTTAGGTACGATCACACCTGATACGAGTAAATTCCAAGTGATTGTGTATATGGTTATTGTTGGACTTGGAGTTGGAGCTTCATTCTCAGTTCTTGGTATGTCTGCAATGCATCACTTTGACAATGAAAATCGTGGTTCAGCAAGTTCAACAAACTCATTCCTACGTGCATTAGGAATGACAGTAGGGATTACTGTTTTTGGTGTTATTCAACGAAATGTATTTACTGACAAAATTACAGATGCTTTTGCAGGTAGCGGAGCACCTCAAAATTTCTCTAATATTAATCAAGCATTTACACCTGAAGCTCAAAAATTGATTCCAGCACCAATATTGGCGAAAATTATTGATGTGTTTTCTTCTTCAATTGCCCATACTTTCCTATGGACACTAGTTCCAGTAGGATTGGCGTTGATTTCAATTTTCCTAATGGGTAATGAACGCTTATCTGATAAAGATTTTGCTAAGAGTAATGCTTCATAAATAGTGATGTTAAAAAGAAAGACCTTTGGTCTTTCTTTTTTTAGAGGTTTGATATAGTAAAGCAAGATGATGAAAATAATACGCTTTATGAACAAAAATCTCTGTTTTATGAACAAATCTACGGACTTTATGCACATTGTTCATAATCTGTTCGCCCTGCCCGAAAAGAGGGCTTGAGGAAGTAAATAGTAAGTTACTAAAGGAGAGACATTATGACAGAAATTTGGGAATCAAGTTTTATAGAAAATCAAATGATGTGGGGACTAGAGCCTGCAGATTCAGCAATTTTGACAAAAGACTTTTTCGTTGAGAAGAATATTAAGGACATATTAATTCCGGGTTTTGGATATGGTCGAAATGCAAATGTTTTTATTGAAAATGGAATAAATGTAACTGGCATTGAAATCTCTGAAACAGCGATTGAATTGGCTAGGAAAAATGGAATGAGTTCTCATATTTTTCATGGTTCAGTTACCGATATGCCTTTTGATAACAGACAGTATGATGGGATTTTTTGCTACGCACTTATTCATTTATTGAATAAACATGATCGAGATAAGTTTATTAGTGATTGTTATAACCAATTAAGTCCAAATGGATATATGATTTTCACTACTATTGCAAAAGATGCTCCAATGTTTGGTAAGGGCAAACAACTAGGTGAAAACTATTTCGAAATAACGGAAGGGATGAAATTATTTTTTTATGATTCCGAATCGATTAAACAAGAATTTGGAAAATATGGATTGATCGAAGTAGTAGAAATTGTTGAACCACATAAGAATATGGAAAATAAACCTCCATTTAAATTTACGATGATAAAATGTCAAAAAAGATAAAATTTAGCGAACTAAGGGGAGTCCATAGGCTTCTTCTTTTTTGCTTAGAAGTGCAATATTAATAGGTGGTTGTCTTTTTCGTAAAATAGTTTAGACTATTAATTGAGGTGAAAGCTCTTGAAAGATAAGGTTTCTAGTACGAAATGGTTTGGACTAGCACTGCAATCTCTACTCATTTTAGCAGAGCAAGATGGAATATGCCCAAGTGCAGTATTAGCTCAGAAACTTGAAGCTCAGTCTACCTTCTTACGAAAAATTCTTGCCAATTTAGTTAAAGCGGGGATCGTTTCAGCTAAAGAAGGTCGAGATGGTGGATATTACTTAGCGAAAGATGTTAATGAAATTACTTTAAAAGATGTTTATGATGCGATGAGATCTGACCCATATTCCAAAGGTTTCTTGGATGTTAATAGTAAGGAATGTTTTGCTCCTTCTACAAAATCGGCTTTATACGAGTTAAAAGACGAGATGGAGAGCTGGCTAGTTGAAGGCCTTGCGAAGAAAACAATTTCTGACTTATTACCTAATGAAAAAGAGAATGGGTAAAATAAAATCGAAACAATATAGTTTCGATTTTATTTTTTTTTAGAAACTGTAGTTGACTTTTATACAGTTAAAGTCATATACTGTATTTGTAAATAATACAGTTAATCAAGGAGAGATCAATATGTCTAGTACGAAAACAGAAAGAGAAGAATATTTAAATAAAGTAAACGAAATTGATTTTGGAACTAATGCACCTAAAGAAATTGAAAGCACAGATTTCTTTACTGTCGCAAATGAAAGAAGATCAGTTCGTCATTATGACCCAAGTTTTCAACTGTCTGATGATGAAATTAAAGAATTACTTGAAATTGCAATCCAAGCTCCATCATCATCAAACTTACAACCATGGAGATTTCTTGTCATTAAAGATCAAGAAACAAAACAAAAATTATTACCAATCGCAAATAACCAACAACAAGTTGTTGATGCATCTGCAGTAATCGCTGTATTAGGTGATATTGAGGCATTCAAAAATGCTGATCGCATTTATGATGAATTAGTCGCAAAAGAAATGATGACTCAAGAAGTTAAAGACTTCTATGTAGGCTCAATTGTGAAAAACTACGGAAGCTTACCAGAAGAAGTAGCTACAAAAGTTGCTATGATTGACGGTGGATTAGTATCAATGCAATTTATGCTTGCTGCAAAAGCAAAAGGCTTAGACACAGTACCAATGGGTGGATATGACCAAGCGAAGTTTATCGAAGCTTTCAATGTACCAGCAAACTTCAAACCAGTAATGCTAATTTCAGTAGGTAAAGGAATTAAAGCAGGCTTCGAAAAAGTTCGTCTAACTTTAGATGAAGTTGTTACTTGGGATAAATATTAAGAAATCAGGGTTAAATGAAGGACAGGGAATAGGGAGAACCTAGGACCTGTTCTTTTTTATTGTTATTTCTAAATTTTGTCCCTTTAACTCATCATCCCCTCTCACGGAACTACTAGTATTATAAGAATATGTATTGTAAAATTTAATCGAAGAAGTTTGTGAATCTATTGGGAATTTTGTTTCGGTACATAATGGCTATACTACTATAAAACGAACATATTAAATCCTTAAGATCGGTTATTATCTATTTAAGTAATTTTGTGAGGTGTTAGTGATTTGAATGATAATATGCATCCTAAAGTTGAAGCATTTTTAATTAGAGCCAAAAAGTGGCAAGAAGAATTTTATAAATTGAGAGAAATCGTGCTTGAGTGTGAATTGACCGAAGATTTTAAATGGATGCATCCTTGTTACACGCTTGATAATAAAAATGTAGTTTTAATACATGGGTTTAAAGAATATTGTGCACTTTTGTTTCACAAAGGTGCGTTGCTAAAAGATCCAAAAGGTATTCTAATTCAACAGACGGAAAATGTACAATCAGCACGTCAGATTCGGTTTACGAATATTCAAGAAATAATTGAAATGGAAAGCGTCTTAATCGATTATATTAAAGAAGCAATCGAAGTGGAAAAAGCAGGTTTGCAGGTTGAATTAAAAAAGACTGCAGATTATGAAGTTCCTGAAGAACTTCAACTAAAATTAGATGAAAGCCCTGCCTTTAAAACTGCTTTTGAAGCATTGACTCCAGGGCGTCAAAGAGCTTATATTTATTATTTTTCTCAACCAAAACAATCGAAAACTAGAGCGTCACGTGTAGAAAAGTATATTGATCATATTCTTGACGGAAAAGGTTTAAATGATTAGTATAAAATTAGTAAAAAAAATATATACATGCTAAATAAAGAGTGATTAACACTAGTAATATGAAAAGAAGGAGGGAATCGTATGGGACAAAATAAACATGCAATTCATCTTCACAATATGCATCGTAACCATAATCAACGAGTAGCTGAGTTTCATAAGCAACATGCTATTCAGATTGCAAATGGAGAAAACGGAAATGGTTTATTAGCTAGATGGGAAAGATTCGTTTTTTTCAAATCAAGAGATTTATTTAAACTAATTAAAAACGTGATCAAGTGAACTTTTAAAAAAATGTAAAAACCACAAGGATTTAATTCCTTGTGGTTTTTTTTTATCTTGATTTATTTAAGCTTCACCATGTAAACGATAAGCCATATGATTTGTTGGGCCTACGTATTGATTAATTGGGAATGAGTGACGAATTGCTTCAGTAATGAATTTTTTAGCAGTGTTAATTGCTTCTCTTGGTTCTGCACCTTTAGCAAGCTCTGCACAAATTGCTGCAGAGTATGTACAACCTGCTCCATGTGTGTATGTAGTTTCAATTCTGTCAGATTCTAAATGTTCGATTTTTTCACCATCAAATAATACGTCTATTGCATTTTCATGTTGAATTTTGCTTCCGCCTTTTACTAAAACATATTTTGCACCTAACTCATGGATTTTGCGTGCTGCTTCCTCCATTTGTTCAACTGTACAAATTGGTGCCATTTTAGCTAATTGTGCTGCCTCGAATAAGTTTGGCGTTACAACTGTTGAAAGGGGAACTAAAATTTCTCTTAATGCATCATTTGTTTCTGGATGAAGAGCTTCGTCATTTCCTTTACAAATCATAACTGGGTCTACAACTACGCGATCAATATTATGTTTTTTAATCGTTTTTGCAGCTAACTCAATGATCTCAACTGATCCTAGCATTCCTGTTTTCATCGCTTGAATTCCAACACCAACTACGATTGTTTCTAATTGTGCTGCAATTGTATCTATATCAATTGGGAATACTTGATGATGCCAATGGTTATGAGGATCCATCGCTACTAAAGTTGTAATTGCACTCATTCCATAAACATTACGTTCCTGAAATGTTTTAATATCAGCTTGTAACCCTGCTCCACCACTACTATCTGATCCCGCAAGTGTAAGTGCTTTATAAATTGTCATGTGAAAAATTCCTCCTTTGAAGTACATAGAAATATTATACATAAAGGAAGTAGAATGGTACAAGGTAAGAGCATTAGTCGCTAGACAATATTAGTAAAAAAATTGAAGTCTTACAATAAATTTGAGATTTTTACTAATCTTTTATGGCCTTTAGAACCACGATTCTCTTCATGCTACCCTCAAAATTTGTCGAAAAATCTATTGACAAACTAGATTAGTAGATTGTATATTGAACTTATAAAATTAAATATGATCTTTATCTCGTATGGATAGAGGCGCGGTTTTGATTAGTCATTACTTTGAGGTTTATGGGACCTATGATAAGTAATAAAAGGCGAAACTGCCGAAATAATAAATTTACCATTTAAATTTATTATTGGGCCTATTGCTAAATAAGCGTAGGACTGTCACAAGATTTCTTGTGGAGGGCTATTGAAGAGATGTTGATGTTGTTTGACACATATATATGAGTCTAGAACACGTGAACATTGATTCACGTGTTTTTTTGTTTTTTACTGGATTTTCCAATCTTTACATATTGTTGAAAATCATGAGTAAAATACACATCATACAACACTTTATACCGTCCCATATTCTCGCGTAAAGATAAGATTGCAAGAATCAAGAGGAGGCAACATGATGGGACTAACAAACCCGAAAAATGATCGTACAGAAACGAATACTAACCAAACTTCTTTAAAAAGAGGTCTAAAAGCAAGACATTTAACTATGATTTCAATTGGTGGATCAATTGGGACAGGTTTATTTTTAGCTAGTGGATCTTCAATAAGTGAAGCGGGTCCTGGTGGTGCTATTTTAGCTTACGGATTGATTGGTATAATGGTTTATTTCTTAATGACTAGTTTAGGTGAGATGGCGACTTATTTACCAGTTTCTGGTTCATTTAGTACTTACGGATCTCGCTATGTAGACCCAGCATTTGGTTTTGCAATGGGTTGGAATTATTGGTATAACTGGGCGATTACATTAGCTTTTGAATTATTAGCTTCAGCAATGCTTATGAAATATTGGTTCCCACATACTCCAGCAGTATTATGGAGCGGAATCTTTTTAGTTATTATTTTAGGTTTAAATTTACTTTCAGTTAAAGGTTACGGTGAATCAGAATTTTGGTTTTCATTAATTAAAGTAGTTACTGTAATTGTCTTTTTAATAGTTGGTATTGCAATGATTTTTGGTATTTTAAAAGGGCATGATGCAGGTTTTAAAAACTTTACTGTTGGTGATGCTCCGTTCCATAATGGATTTTTAGGTGTATTATCAATCTTTATCGTTGCAGGATTTTCATTCCAAGGAACTGAATTAATTGGTGTTGCAGCAGGTGAGACAGAAAATCCAGAAAAAAATGTTCCAAAAGCTATTCGTCAAATTTTCTGGCGTATCCTTTTATTTTACGTGTTAGCGATTGTAGTAATTGGCTTATTAATTCCTTATACAGATCCTGACTTAGTGCGAGGCAGTGTTGCTGTTAGTCCATTTACTTTAGTATTTGAAAAATTAGGTGTTGCATTTGCAGCGTCTGTTATGAATACAGTTATTTTAACATCAGTTTTATCTGCAGGTAATAGCGGAACATATGCGTCAACACGTATGTTATATACTTTAGCAGTAGAAGGAAAAGCACCTAAATTCTTAACAAAAGTAAATAAAAATGGTGTTCCTACAAATGCTTTATACGTAACACTTGCAGTTGGTTCATTAGCTCTTTTATCTTCATTTTTTGGTGAAGGTCAAGTTTACAATTGGTTATTAAATTTATCTGGTTTATCAGGTTTTATAGCTTGGTTAGGTATTGCGATTTCTCACTACCGATTCCGTAAAGGGTATGTTGCTCAAGGGAAAGATTTGAAAGAACTACCTTACCGTGCAAAATGGTTCCCTCTAGGTCCAATCTTAGCATTCTTAGCTTGTTTATTTATTGTTTTAGCTCAAAACTATCAAGCATTTACTGGTCATGCAATTAACTGGCAAGGTGTACTTGTTTCATACATTGGAATTCCTGTATTTTTAATTGTTTGGTTAGGTTATAAAGTTAAACATAGAACAAAAGTTGTACCTTATAAAGAAATGGATTTAAGTAGAAAATAAATTACTATGTGATCTAACCCTTTCATCTATGATGGAAGGGTTTTTTAGTAAGATAAGTAAGTATAAATTTTGAGGTGTACCACAGTTCTAAAAACTGTTGTATTTTTTTGGCTGTACTCTAAGCAAAAAAGGACCAGTCTATTTTTTGCTCGTTTTTTTTTATGGGGTTATTGATATTCGCACAAAGCTGTGACATTGTGGGAGAATCAACCAATTAACGCAGAAACCATTGGCATTATGGATGAAATCAATTGATATACTCGAAAGCTAGTTATTTTATGTACGAAATCTTTCCAAATACGCACGAAATTCATTGATTTATGCATAAACCCACGGATTGCAGAGTCCGCCAGCCATCATATCAACAAAAAATCCGATATATCAACAAAAATCAGTACTATATCAACAAAAACAAATGCTTTATCAACAAAGTTCACAGCTTTATCAATAAAGTACACAAAGTGTTCGCCATTACCAAACAACAACTAGATCCAATAGTTTTCAGCTTACAAAAAATGGAAGTATATTTAGTCATTTTAACGATTTTTATGGAAAATTTGGAATTTTTGTTCACAAAAACTAATACCATTAGTATTATAAAACTAAAGGTATTAGTTTTTATTATTAGGAGGGTATAATATGAAGATTACGAAAAATAATCATCTTTATGAGTTGAGCTTTTTACCCAATTTCTTTCCTGTAAATTGTTTTTTAGTTGAAGAAGAAAACGAGCTTACGTTAATTGACACAGCGCTATCTTTTAGTGCGGCTAAAATTTTAGATACAGCAAATCAAATAGGCAAAAAAATTACGAATATCGTTTTAACACATGCTCACGGTGATCATGTCGGTTCGCTTGATCAATTAAAAGCATTACTTCCAGATGCGGTCGTGTCTATTTCAAAACGAGATGCAAAATTATTAAAAGGGGATACTAGTCTAGAAGCAAGTGAACCCAATATTCCTATAAAAGGCGATGTTCCTAAAAATATAAAAACGATTCCTGATCGTTTACTTCAAGAAGGTGATACGATAGGCTCTTTAATAGCGTTTGAAGTTCCTGGTCATACGCCAGGCTCGATGGCATTTTTGGATCAACGCACAAATGCAATTATTGCTGGTGATGCTTTTTCGTTAAGAGGAGGATTTGCGATTTCAGGTCAATTAAGAATTTTATTTCCTTTTCCAACTCTTGCAACGTGGAGTAAAGAGACTGCATTAAATAGTGCGAAGAAAATTAGTGATTTGAAACCTACATTATTAGCAGTTGGTCATGGTACGATGCTAAGTCATCCACAAGAAGCGATTGACCGTGCCCTTAAAAAGCAGTAGTGGGAGAGGGTAGGATATGTCACCAAGAATTGGATTGAATTTTAATGAATTACTGAGGGCTTCAATTAAAATTGTCGATACAGAAGGGTGGGAGGCTTTAACGATCAGTTATCTTGCAAAGAAGCTAACGATTCAACCACCATCGATCTATAATCATGTTAAGAATTTGGATGAACTAAAAAATAGTGTTGCCCTATATGCTATTACACAGCTTTATGAACAACTTAAAGAGGCTGTTCATCATCAAAGGAACGAGAAAGCAATTTTTGCTTTAGCCTTTGCATATCTTAATTACGCTCGAACTCATCCAGGTTTATACAAAGCTACCTTATCTCCGTCTCAGACACCAGAAGATGAGTATCATCAAACAGCGAATAAAATTTTAAACCTAATTTACGAAATAATGAAACCATATCATTTAACCGATATTGAACAGATACATGCGGTTAGAGGATTAAGGAGTTTACTCCATGGTTTTGTCTCACTTGAAAAAAGCGAAGGATTTGGTATAAATATTCCAATCGATGAAAGTGTGCTTTTTGTATTAAAAAATTATATAAGTAATTTGAAGCAATGATTTGTATCCATAATTAAAAGGATAGGAAGGTTTAATACCCTCCTATCCTTTTTATCGAGAAAATACGTTTTATTTAAAAGTAAGTTTTATGTCTTTATTTAAAATTAAACATTTACGCCATCATCAAAGTTTTTATTCCAGTTTTTATCTCCAAGATGTTCGAAATCTTCAGTAGTACGCTCTAATACGTCAATTAGTAGCTTTTTCATATTGTGAATATTGCTATAAAATAAAGTTTCTTCTTCTAAATCTGGTTTTGCATGATGTGCTGCCTTAATTGCTGTTTCGTCACGAAATCTTTTAACTTTTGTGTCTAACTCATCGAAGACATGTTTAACATACTTTACAATATTTCTATGGTTCAACGTATTTCTCTCATTTAATTCCTCTAATTTGTTTACCATAGTCATTTCCTCCATCAATAAGATTAAAAGATTAATATTGATTATACTGAAACATATCGAAAAAACAATGATAATTATAAAATTTTAACCATTATAATCAAAACTTTAGGATTCAGTGAATTGCAAAATTGTATTTTTTTAGAGCTGATTTATGCTACAATGACTTCAAAATATTTTCCATTTCGAAAGAGGGAGTCAATATGAAAGCGATTGTAATTCATCAATATGGAGATAGCTCTGAATTTAAACACGTTGAAATTTCAATGCCAAAGCCAACTGGTAATCAAGTATTAGTGAAAGTTGCTGGTACTAGTATTAATCCGATCGATACAAAAATAAGAAAAGGCATTGTGCCAAATGCGTTTCAGCCTAATTTTCCTATGATTTTACATAGTGATTTTTCTGGTGAAGTTGTTGAAGTAGGTGAGAATGTTTCACAGTTTGAAGTTGGCGATTTAGTATTTGGTTTAAATGTCTTTAGTGGAACTTTGACAGATTATTTTTTAATTGAAGAATCGTTTATTGCTAAAGCTCCAAAGAATTTACCGATTCAAGAAGCGGCTAGTTTACCATTAACGTCTATAACTGCGTGGGAAGCACTTTTTGATAGAGGTAATTTAAAACAAGGTGATCATATTTTAATTCATGGTGGGACTGGTGGTGTTGGTCACGTTGCTATTCAATTGGCGAAAGCTTTTGGAGCAATCGTTACGACAACTGTTTCATCAAATGAAAAAGCTGATTTAGTTAAAAAGCTAGGTGTAGATCACGTTATCAATTATAAAGAAGAGTCTGTAGAAGAATATGTAAATCGACTAACAAATGGACAAGGCTTTGATCTTGTTTTTGATACTGTTGGTCAAAAAAACTTAGATAAATCATTTCTTGCAGTGAAACCAAAAGGTACCGTATTAGCAATCGCTGCACGTTCCACACATGACTTAACTCTTTTACATAATAAATCATTATCTTTGCACGTCATTTTTATTATGCTCACTCAAAAGACGAAAGAAGGGCGAATGGAGCATAGTGCTATTTTAAATAAAATTTCTTCTTTAGTTGAAGAAGGAAAATTAAAGCCCCTCATCAATCCAAAATCATTCACGTTTAATCAAGTGAAAGAAGCCCATGATTACTTCGAAAATAATGAAGTGCAATTTGGTAAATTATTAATTGAAAATAAGTAATAGGTAGAATCCCTTTTGTTATTACATTAGGGATTTTTTTATTTTTCGTCCTTCTTTCCCCTTAAATCTTTTTTCTACTATTAGAAATTGGTTTAAATAGGTATATAATGGAAATATAATTCGTGGAATAAAGGATGTGAAAACGAGGTAGAAATTTTCTCCCTCTATTCAAATGAAAATAAAACTAATTATTGCAGATGATAATTCATTTATTAGGGAAGGACTTAAAATAATATTGAGTTCTTATGAAGAGTTTGAAGTGTTAGAAACTGTAGATGATGGGAATGAGGCGTTTAAATATTGTCAAAGTCATCAAGTAGATGTTGCTCTTTTAGATGTTCGAATGCCTAATATGAATGGTGTGGAGGCTACGAAGCTTATTTCTGAGCAGACTAAAACGAAGCCACTTATTTTAACGACTTTTGATGATGATGAGTATATTATTGACGCTGTGAAAAATGGAGCAAAGGGCTATTTATTAAAAAATAATGATCCAGAACGAATTCGAGAAGCAATCAAAAGTGTTTATCATGGAAATACAATCATGCAGGATTTAGTACTAGATAAAATAAGAACGAATTTATCAAATAATACTAATATAACTGACACAAAGATTGACACAAGTTTATTTACTCAAAGGGAGTTAGATGTGATGTCTTTAATTGCAAAGGGCCTATCGAATAAGGAAATTTCTAAGCAAATATATATATCAGAAGGTACTGTTGCTAACTATATTACTTCAATTCTTGGGAAGACAGGTTTAGAACATCGAACACAAATTGCTATTTTCTATATTACTGGGAAAGTAGACTGACTCTAAGGGTGTTACATATGGAGCGTTGGATTATTTTAAATAAGCTCTCTGTTATTTTGTATATTGCTTTAATTTGCATTTATAATGAAATTCCTAATTTCTCTTGGGTTCTTTTTGCACTACTTGTTTATTTTTGTATAAACATTAGTCTTTATTTAATCAAAAATACAAACTTGATAAAATGTTTGCTTATTTTATCAATTTGTTTAATCGTCTATTCCAATTTAAAGATTCAGCCATTATTTTTCTTGTTATTGCCTATGTCTATTTTTGAGATTGTTTCTTTCTTTATTTCAAAAAAATGGATTAGTTGGTTTCTTTCGTTACTCCCAATTTTTCACCTACATCATTCTTTACAGCCGATTTATGGTTTAATTACGTTCGTTAGTTTTATCGTATTTTCAATTGTGGATTTGTATAGCACTCGATTACGCTTTAAAGAAGACCAAATTGACAGGATGCGAAGTACAATTCAAAAGCTTTCAAAAAAATTAAATAACCATAGTGAGTTTATGGAACAGTCAGAGTACACTTTTAAATTAGAAGAGCGGAATCGAATTTCTCAAGAAATACATGATAAAATTGGGCATTCCATGACAGGTGCATTATTTCAAATGGAAGCAGCTAAGCATTTAATGGGTCATAATCAGGAGAAGGCATTAGAATTACTGCAAAACGCAATTAATATTTCAAAGGATGGAATTGAAAATATAAGACTTACTTTAAAAAATATGAAGCCTCCGACTGAGCAAATGGGAATTCACCATATGAAATTATTCATAGATGAATTTTCAGCTAAGCATGATTTAAAAACACTATTTGTTTATAAAGGAAACTTAGACCTTATTACGCCAATTCAATGGAAAATAATTCAGGAAAATGTAGTCGAGGCATTAACAAATACGATGAAATATGCTGATGCAACAGAGGTTTCAATTGAAATTTATGTAATGAATAAAATGATTAAAACGAATGTGAAAGATAATGGTAGAGGGAAAGTGATCGTTAAAAAAGGTTTAGGAATTATTGGTATGGAAGAGAGAACGGCAGCCGTAAACGGTAAAATAATTGTTGATGGCCAAGATGGTTTTTCGGTAACCACGTTGCTTCCAATCGAATAATTTCATATAGGTTTATTCATTTCTATGAAGTCCATAATCATATTACCTATGAAAAAACATGAATATTCTCATGTTGAAAAGGTGAACTAATACACTGATATTAGTTCACCTTTTTGCTTATAATAGCAACATAACGAACGGAGAGGTGAGAGAATGAAAGTTTTAGAGATAAAAAATTTAACGAAAAAATTTGGTGATTTTATAGCCGTTGATAATATGTCTTTGTCAATTGAAGAAGGAGAAATCTTTGGATTTCTTGGGGCAAACGGCGCAGGGAAAAGTACAACAATTAATATCATTTCCGGATTACTTCGAAGTAATCAAGGTACTGTTGAAATCCTTGGTAAAAATAGTAAAAAGTATAATAAATTTGCGAAAATGAATATTGGAATGGTACCGCAGGATTTAGCTATTTATGAAGATTTAACTGCATATGAAAATGTCAGATTTTTTGCCGGCTTATACGGATTAAGAGGCTCAGAATTAAATGAAAGAGTAGAAGAAGCATTACAATTTGTAGGGCTTGAAGATAAATTTAAGGAGTATCCAAAAAACTTCTCTGGTGGGATGAAGAGAAGATTAAATATTGCTTGTGCGATTGCACACCGACCAAAGCTTATTATTATGGATGAACCTACTGTTGGGATTGACCCGCATTCACGTAATTACATTCTTAATAGCGTACGTAAGCTAAACGAAATGGGCTGTACAATTATTTATACGAGCCATTACATGGAAGAAGTGGAAGAAATTTGCTCTCGTATCTCAATTATTGATCATGGGAAAATCATCGCTGAAGGAACGAAAGAACAGCTTAAATCGATTATTACGAATACTAAGGATATTCGAATTGAAGTTAAAACAAATGAAAAAATTGATGAGACAGCACTTAAAGCAATTAATGGTGTAGAGAATGTTCATATTTTGGATAATGTGATTACAATTACATCTGATAATGGTGTAAATAATTTAAATAAAATTATTCAGCATTTTATTAATAGTGAGATTGAAATCAGCTCATTACAGGAAAACGCACCTAACTTAGAAACTGTTTTTCTTACATTAACAGGTCGAAACTTACGCGATTAATTTCGTGAAAAATCAATTAATAAGGAGGCAATTGGCTTGAATATTTTTAATATTGCTTTCATGGAAATTAAGCGTGACTTTCGAGATGTAAGGACACTACTTTTTATGTTAGCATTTCCAATACTTTTAATGCTTGTTTTAGGTACTTCACTTTCAAATGCTTTTACAACATCTGTCCCAATTAAAGATGTGCATGTCTTATACAAAGATCAATCAACTACAGGTGAATTTTCGAAGTATTTTAATGAATTTGTGAAAGGAACGAAGGATTCAGGAATTCATTTTAAAAAGGCAAATAATAATACAGATGGTGAGAAGGAAGTAAAGCGAAATCAATATGATGGATACATTTCTATTCAAGATAATGGAATGAAGCTTTATATAAATGAAGGTAACAGTGTTGAAGGTAGCGTTATTCAAGGAATGTTAACTTCTTTTGTTGATAAATATAATGTTGGAGTCGAGGTCGCAAAAATTGATCCAACTCAAGTTAAAGAAGTCTTTTTAGCAAATCATGACGATTATATTAAGGATACTTCTATTGCATCAAATAAACAGCCAGGTTCGATGGATTATTACGCGATTGCAATGACGACTATGATCGCACTTTATGGTGCCATGTCTGCAAGTAAATTGATTACTGGTGAAAGAGTTAGAAAAACAGCTGATCGATTAATTGTATCGCCTATTTCTAAATTTGAGATTTTTATAGGGAAAATACTTGGAAGTTTAGCAGCTAATTTTCTTTGTATTATTGTAGTTGTCTATTTCAGTAAATTCTTTTTTAAAGCAAACTGGGGTAATCATCTTTTATTAGTATTTATTGTATTACTAACTGAAGTGCTTCTTTCAATCAGTTTAGGATTGGTTGTAAGCTATATAACGAAATCAAATGCTTCTTCAAGAGCGATCATCATGATTGTTGTGCAACTATCATCATTCTTTGGTGGAGCTTACTTTAAATTAGGTGATACTAGTGGAATCTTAAAAATCATTACACATTTTTCGCCACTAACATGGGTTAATACAGCAATTACAAAAATAATTTATACAAACGATTTATCAGCTGCAATTCCCGCTCTTATTTTTAATATAGGTTTTTCTCTACTATTTTTAGTAGTTGCATCTATTTCTCTACAAAGAAGGGAGGGGCTGTAGGATGCAGACAGTTTTTTGGCTAATTTCGAATACTTTAAGAGCTACGTTCAAAAACAAGAAAAATATCATTATGTATATAGGTGTTCCTTTAATTGGTATTTTTATTTCCTTCCTAGCTTATGGAGGTTCAAGTAAAACAGTCGTTCATGTTGGAATTGTCAATAATGATCACCAGTATATTGCAAATGATACAGTCAAATTTTTAGATCATCTAGATAATGTTAAAATTGAAAAAATAAAGAAATCTGATGTTAACGATAAAATTGCTTCCGGATCACTTGATTGTGTCATTTTATTAGATAATGGCTTCACAAATAGTGTTCGTTCTGGTAATCCAGGGCATATTCAAATCACTTCTATAAAAGGTGCTCAAATTACAAGCTTCGTAAAATCTTATTTATATAATTATGTCGACAATATTTCAGCAATAGGTAAAGTTGCAAAAACAGATCAGGCTAAATTTGATCAAATGTATTCTAACTATCAAAGTGCAAGCTTTAAAGTATCAACAAAAACAGTATCAGATTCATCCCAATCTGAAAATATGACGACATATAGCTTAGGATTTTTGATTATGATTATGCTAATGTCAGCGGGGAATCTTTCTGAAATTATTTTAAAGGAAAAAGAAAATCGTATTTATTACAGACTCTTATCAGCTCCTATTAATGCTAGGATGTATATTTTCTCAAATATTGTAGTGAATATGATTATTATGACTGTTCAAGTAATCCTTACGCTCTTCTTTATGACGAATGTGTTCCATATCGATATTCATATTCCGTTTTGGGAAGCAGCAGTTGTTATGATGCTTTTTGCTTTGATTGCCGTAGGAATTTCATTAATGATTGTAGCGTTCTCAAATAATTCGAAATCATCAGGAGCATTACAGAATTTAATTGTTGTACCAACCGTCATGATTTCTGGTTGTTTCTGGCCAATCGATATTATGCCATCATCAGTTCAAAGAATTGCAGATTTTCTTCCTCAAAGATGGACGTTAGAGACTTTGACGAAGCTACAAAGTGGAAGTAGCTTAGGAAGTCTATATTTAAACATCTTAATTCTTCTAGTATTTGCGATTGCATTTTTCTTAATTGCTATTTATAAGTTTAGTCGTAATAGTACTACGAGAAATTTTGTGTAAGCTAAAAAAATCCATCTCTTTATTTAGAGATGGATTTTTTGAGTGTTGAAATATACTATTTTGAGCAGGTTTAAAAATACCAATAAAGCCTAGGTCATCGCTTATATCTTTTTTAAAAGTAGGCTCTGTTAAAGTAGATTGTTGATTTTCTAATTGAAATAAATTGCAGGTTAGTTCAATAAGGAATGACTTTATAAGTATTTCTAGAATGTTTTGATTTAGCTAAGCCAGTAGGGGGAAAGTTAACAACTTCTTCAGAAAGTTTAGGGTAGGGTTTTTTCGATTGGGGAAGACTTAGAGGTTGTGCATAAGAAAAATTTTAGAAAAGAATAGAATATTAAAATAGTGGCATAATAAAGTCGGCATTTGTAATTTTACTTGAAGATAAAGTAGTCATCATAATTGGTGAAAGGTACTGAAATCTAGGAGGCATTGATGTGAAATTAAAGGACAAAGTAGCAATTGTTACAGGTGGAGCTAGTGGAATTGGTGAAGCGACTGTTCGCCTTTTTGTTGAAGAAGGCGCAAAAGTGGTCATTGCAGATTTTTCTGAACGAGGTAAAGGGATATCAGAAGAATTGAATTCCAATGGATATGATACGTTATTTGTTAAAACTGATGTAACAAAAGAAGAAGATATTAAACAGATGATTAATGAAACCGTGAATAAATACAGTAAGTTAGATATTATGTATGCAAATGCAGGTGTTGCTGATGATGCGCCAGCACATGAATTGTCATTTGATAAATGGAAACGAACCATTGATATTAACTTGTCAGGAGTATTCCTTTCTGATAAATATTCTATTGAGCAGTTTCTTAAACAAGGCACCGGCGGAGTCATTGTTAATGCTGGTTCAATTCATAGTTTTGTGGCATTACCAGGTCCTACAGCCTATTCCTCTTCAAAAGGTGGGGTAAAACTATTAACTCAAAACCTATGTACTGCTTATGCAAAAAATGGTATTCGTATTAATGCGATTTGCCCTGGTTATATTGATACTCCATTACTCAAAAATGTTGATCCTAAAAATAAAGAATATTTAGTTTCTCTTCATCCGCAAGGCAGACTAGGAAAACCAGAAGAAATAGCAAAGGCTGTTTTATTTTTAGCAAGTGATGATGCTAGTTTTGTTAATGGTACAACTCTTCTTGTTGATGGTGGCTATACCGCACAGTAATTTAAGATAAAGACGGATCATATCCCAACAAAGCAGTCTAAATCGTAGATTATTTAGAACTGCTTTGTTTTTTTATTTTATAAAACACCTTCCATAGAATTGCAGCTATACTGACAACAGACGTCAATGTGTGAACTGGAGCGTTAATATCAACTTTAATATCTAGTTCTTCATAAAATTCCCTTATTAAAGTATTATCGGATATCTCTCCAAATTTCAGTGTTCCTCCAATTACACCCATTGCTCTTGTTGCTCAAGAGAAATCTCAAAATATTTATTATGATTCCTTAGGCAGCCTTCTCCGTTTTATATACCCAGTGTAGAAGAGTTGGTTGATAATTTGGTATCATCCACCCCAAAATTTTGCCGATAAAATAGGCGGCAATTAGTGTACCGATTCCGATTGATCCTAATGAGTGAATGAAAATTACACAGATTGTACCAGCCACACAAATATTTATTAAATCGCTTGAAATTTTTGCTTTACCGAATTTTAATTTAAACTTTTCACTAATTACATAAGTTAACGCATCGTACGGCATTAAAGGAAGTTTCGCTGTTGTATAGCCCATTAAACCGACCGCTATAACAAATAAACTAACAACTAAAATGACAATTCGAGCAATGATGGTTTCAGGTGTAGGAAAAAGTTGTACAATGAAAAGCGTTGCATCCATGAAAAAACCAAATAAAAACGAAATAATGAATTGACCTATAAATTCATTTAACTCCATTCGTTTACTTAATATTATTTGAATAATAATATATAAAACATTTGCTAGCGCCATTGTCACACCTACCGATAAACCAGTCGTTAGTGTACTTGCATATGCTAATGATGAAACTGGCGATACCCCAAATCCAGCTTGAATCGACATGCTGATGCCCATCGACATAATTAATAACCCGAGCGCATACAAGATGATACGCTTCAAGGTTCTGCTCCAATGATTCATAATATTTCTCACTTCCTAATTAATATAAATACTATAGCTATAAGATTAAATTTAACATCAAACTCAAGATATGAAAAATATATATATGGTAAACTAATCATATTAAAAAACATATAACGGAGAGATGAAATGGATTTTCGTCAATTATATTATTTTAAAGAAATTGTGAAACAAGGAAGTATTTCTAAAGCAGCAGAAGTGCTACATATCGCGCAGCCCCCACTTAGTCAGTTGTTAAAAAAGCTTGAAAATGATCTTGGCACAACTTTAATTCAGCGTTATCGTCAAAAATGGGAGCTTACAGAAACAGGTGAAATACTATACCAATATGCCAATCAAATGCTAATGCAAATTCAAGATGTAAAGCAGCAAATTGAAGAAATTGAACAAGGTACAGGAGGAACAGTAAGTATCGGCGTATCGTCTACATGCTCGAATATGCTCATTGACTATATTAGTATGTTTAGAACACAATATCCAAAAGTTAAAATGAATATAGTTACAGGAAATTCAGAAGAATTATTAAAAAGACTAGAACAAAGAGAAATTGATGTTGCCTTACTTTTACGATTGGGCAATAGCGAGCAATATGAGATGAAAATATTAAAAAAACAACCAACCGCTGTGATTATCCCATCAAGTTGGTTAACATCGTTTTCATCACAGCATGTGACGATTGAACAGATTGCGCAGTTCCCATTCATTATGCTAGGAGCAATGGAAGGACTCACCTTCAATGAAGATCTCTTTAAAGCATTTGATGAACATCAAGTCAAGCCAAATATCATTATCGAGTGTAAAGATTTAAGGATGGTTGTAGATCTTGTTAGTAGAGGACTAGGATTATCCGTTATTCCGAGAATGGATTACACATCAGCATTTTTAGAACATACAATGCTATTTGAATTGAAACAATTTGATTTTCATATAGAACCTGTAATGGTTAAATTAAATGGCCAACGAATTTCCAAAGCAGCATCTCAATTTTGGGAAATTGTTGATTAGTTCATAACACTAAGGAGGAAACGTAGGGCAAATTTTTATAAATTTAAATGATGTTTTTATTACAAAATATCATCATGATAAAGAGAGATTAAATGGTTGTTGTGGTTATGATAGAATTGATGGGATTAATGTCGTATGTAAGAATGGGCATGAAATTGGAACAGAAGAATCTGATTGTTGGATGCCACATTCTTTCGTTGTAGAAAAAGATTATATAGATTGGAATAGAGGATAATCAAAAATTGATTATCCTCTATGTTTACAATCGAAAAAGAAACCATGCATTTCATTATGCTCTATAGCAAGATTTTTAGAAATACACAAATTTATATAGACAAAGTTATAAAAAAGTATGAACTTAGACAGTTTTATAACCAAACAACAAATTCACCAGAATAACTTATTGTTTTTTACATAACATAAAGCCGTTTAGGAGGTGAAATATGATGTCTAATCAAACAAATAAAAACAACGAAGAAAAGAACCAAAGTCTTTCAGAAAATATAAAAGATACCGCAGGAGCTGCATTTCATTCTGTACATAAAGGATTAGAAGCCACTGAGAATGCTGCAATGAATGCTGTTGACGCAACTACAAACGCTGTTAAAAATTTATCAGACAACCGATAACAACAAAAGATGCAAGAGGAATGATGAATAAGCACATATAAAACAAGCCAGTATTTGGCGTTGTTTTATATGTGCTTCTGGATAAAATTTTTTAAATCTTCTTGTTACGAAATGAGAAATCAACTAAGTTACAAAATGAAAGGATTTTCACCTCACTTGTTCCACTATCCTATAAAGTTAGCCCGCCATCTACAAGAACAGTTGAACCGGTCATATAGCTTGCTTTATCTGATGCTAAGAAAACAACCATTTCAGCGAGTTCTTTCGGATCAGCATAACGACCCATTCTCATATTTGGAAGGTCTTCTGGAACATAACCACCTGTGGCAAACTGAGCTTCAACACTTGTTGTTAATGCTGTTTTCACACCTCCTGGACAAAGTGCATTAATGCGAATTCCTTTTTTCGCATATTCTAATGCAGCGCCCTTGGTTAAGCCTACAACCGCATGCTTGCTTGCAGAATATACAGCGACACTGTGTTCAGGACGAACCCCTGCAGTAGAAGCGGTATTAATAATAGAGCCACTTCCTTGCTCCTCCATCACTTTTAACACATATTTCATTCCAAGGAAGACCCCTTTTACATTGATCGACATAATGCGGTCAAATTCAGATTCTTCTACTGAAGTGAAAGGTGCGAACTTTTGGATAACACCTGCATTGTTGAAGAAAATATCAATACGTCCATATGTTTCGACTGCTTTATTTACATAGTTTTGTACATCTTCAGTTTTCGAAACATCGGCCTGGATGAAGATGCCTTCTCCACCTTGTTCTTTCACAAGTTTTAACGTTTCTTCTCCTGTTTTCTGATTGAAATCGACTAATACAACTGTTGCACCATTACTAGCAAGTTTCAAACTGCTTGCTCTTCCGATTCCACTTCCTGCACCAGTTATGACAGCAATTTTATTTAATAATTCCATGTCTAATTCCTCCCTGCTTATTCTTCTTACATGATTCATTTTATTGCTTGTTTAGAAAATTTTATTGTATTATCTTACGAATAATAGTAATTATTAATATAGTTTTTAAAAGTGAACCGAATTAATAAAAATTTGAAAGGAGTTTATAGAATAGATGGAAGTAGCCATACAAGATTTAAAATATATATGTGAGCTTATTTATAACGCTCATAAAATACCTGTTTATTATGTCAATCAATTTGGTGAGATTGAATATGAATTTTCAAGTAGGGACTTAGGGGATCAACCATATTACAGCCAGTTCAAAGAGCAAATAAGTGTGTATACTTATGAAGATAATCCAAAGGATTTTCCTATATTCTTCGCAAATTCAAATTTGAACTTTTTCTTTGTCAATCTAAAAAAAACGAATCTATTTTTAGGTACCATTATTTTAGGTCCTACTCTTGAGTCAGAAATATCTATTGAAATGATCAGTAAGATCATAGATGCTTTTAATGGAAACCTTAATAAAAGGAAACTCATTGAATACTACCATTCCATCCCCATTATTGGTAGTCAACAATTCCTAACGATTAGTCTATTGGTTTATTATTTGATATACCATAAAAAGCTTAATAAAACGATGGTTATCCAAAATAATGAAGCATTGAGCCTTGATATGATTGAATTAGAGAATCTGGATCTTGAGCTATCAAAAGGGAGAAGTAATTTCATTTTTCATTCCAATCTTTCATATGAACGGGTTTTGCTTGAGTATGTTAAAAACGGAAGGATAGATAAATTAAAGGATATCCTCGATTACTCTATTGTCGGTGAGGCAGAATTAGGATTATTATCGAAACGAAATCGCCTAAGAAGTGAAAAAAATTTAATGATAACGGGAATTGCTCTTGTTTGTAGAGCGGCAATTGAAGGTGGTTTATATGATGAAACTGCCTTTACCTTAAGCGATTTCTATATTCAACAACTAGAGGAATTAGAAAGCTTAAATGCAATATTGAAATTAACGGAAGAGGCGATAATGGATTTTGCCAAACGTGTGCACCAATTAAATGAAGAAAGATATTCTCCAACAATTACAGCATGTCAGCATTATATTTATGACCATCTTTATGACGATATCACACTTGATCACCTTGCAGAAATGAGTCGTTTAAGCCCGAATTACTTATCATCAGTTTTTAAAAAAGAAGTTGGTATACCAATAAGTGAATACATTCAACGGCAACGAATTGACGAATCAAAAAAGCTATTACAATTAACAAATTATTCGATTTCAGACATCGGCACATCGCTAAATTTCAACGACCAAAGTTATTTTATAAAAATATTTAAAAAATACACTGGTTTAACCCCAAAGCAGTTTAGAAGTAATCATTTTTCCGAGCATAAATCGACATAATTATCTATCAATAAAAATTTATAATAATGAAGGCTAAAGACCCCATAGGAACGAGGAGGTTCAGGTCTCGCCCCATGGAAAGCGAGCAACCTATAGTGGAAATCAACATCACTGGGCAACATTTACGGCAATTTGGTAAATAATTTTTCAATAGCTAAAAAATCCATCTCTTTATTTAGAGATGGATTTTTTTAGCTATTTTATTAGTCCATTGAACTACAAATTTCAATATAATGGCCATCTGGATCAGCAACGTACGCTACTGTTTGACCCCATGGCTTTGTAATTGGTTCTTTGATAATCGTTACACCATTTTTTCGTAAATCTTCTATTGTAGAATGCACATCTTCAGTTACAAAACCAATTTCAAAGGTTTGCGAAGATGTTTCAGTACTTTTATAGGTCAATCCTGTTAGCTCTTGAACATTTCCACGTTCAATCATAGCTAGTACAGTATTACCAGTATCTAATTCTACATACGTACCATGGTTCCCACGAATAGGAAGACCTAAAGATTCAGTATAGAAAGTAAGAGATTGTTCTAGATTTGAAACATATAAAATTAAATACTTCATTTTCAACATTTCATTTACCTCCAGAATAGTTTCATCTCCACTTCTTTCTACAAAGATCTTGTACATACCTTCTTATTCGAATTGATAAGTATAGAATGATTCTTTCGCAAAAAATGATTTTAATCGATCGTCTGGAATATCTTCAAACTTTTCGATTTTTACAACGTCTTTTAGCATTGACTCTGTTTGAGAGCGGTGTGCTTTCATCGTTCTTAGTTTTTGGGTTGCAACATCCATTACATCATTTACGATATCTGGTTTTCCTAAAACTTCAAAACGTTCTTTTGTAATCGCAATACACCATACAGTAGGGCGATCATCTTTATCCATACGACGAACCGCCTCAACAGCTGCTCTTGCAGTTGCATCATGGTCTGGGTGAACACCATGATCTGGATAAAAAGTAATTAATAATGTTGGTTGAATTTCGTCGATAATTTCTTTAATTGGCTCGATTACTGCCTCAGGATCTTCGAATTCAATTGTTTTATCATGGAATCCTAGCATTCTTAAATCTTGGATTCCCATTTCTCTACAAGCATCGATTAATTCATTTTTACGAATTGTCGGAAGTGATTCTCTTGTTGCGAAAAATGGATTTCCCATATTACGTCCCATTTCTCCTAAAGTTAAACAAGCGTATGTAACGGGAATTCCTTTATTTGTAAATTTAGAGATTGTTCCAGCAGCCCCAAAGGCTTCATCATCAGGGTGAGGGAACACAAGTAATACTTTTTCTTCTTTTTGACTCATTTTTAGTGCTCCTCTCTTAAAATGGTGTATGACTTAAATGAATTGCAATTGCAAGCTTTCCATCTTCATTATGACCTGCTAGTAGGAGGCGATCTTGATCATCAACTTCAAAATCTGTTAATCCTTCTGCAACAACCCATCCTTCTTCAAGTTTTAATCCTACTCTGTATGGGTATTTTCCTGTAATTGTAGCACGGCTAATGACTACCTTCGTATTTCGGATAAAGGCATTTACTGTCATTACTTTTTCGTTAAAATGATTAGCGTAAGCTCCATTTGTAGTTTCTAAATGTAAATAGACTGTCTGATTTATATAATTTTGAAGTGCATCTTGGGCAGCACTGATTTCTAATTTTTGCATTTTTTTAAGCCTCCTTTAAAAAGTATTATAATCCAACTTTCCCTAAAATGGTAATTTGAGAGCTTCTGTATTTTAATTTTGAACATAAAAAGATCCCTATCTAATTGGGTGATAGGGATTGGGGGGATGTGTATAACATGATTACTAAAATTTAACTGTTTAAATATTCAGTTAATTTATATTAAATATACATTATAGGAAAATATTCGTCAACTAGTTTTATTAAAAAAATTTAAAATATTCAAAAAATAATAAAGAAGTTAAGAATTGCTGACTTTGTGCCGATGATATACATGACTGAAGTCGACAAAAAAAATGTGAATTTGTGCAAAATAGGCAAATTTTTACTTGTTTTGCCTTTTTTTTCTTTTCTAATAAAGCATTAGTTGTTAAACTAGAATAGAATGATCACTTTTAAAAGGAGGTTTTTAACGTGAAGGCAGAAGCGCGAAAATTATATAATCCACAAAGAGAAGAAATGAATAAGCCTTCTCGTAATCAATTTCCGCAGGCTCATATTCCGCAGACTCATAAAAGAAAGACAATCCGAATCCATAGGATCACTTTGATGATTTTATATGTATCTCTAATTATTGGATCTGTAATGTATATGTTTAGTCAAAATAAAATTGTCTCAGCAAAGCAACGTGAACTGTCAAAACTACAAGTTGAACAAAAAAAATTGACTAAAACAGAGAAAGACTTAAACAGGCAAGTTAGACTATTAAATGATCCGGATTACATCGGAAACTATGCTCGCGGTGAATACATGTTCTCTAAAAAAGGAGAAACAATTATCATCGTACCGAAACCGAAAGAAGATAACAACTAAAAACATTTAATTAATCGAAAAGATTCTCAAAAATTCTGAGAATCTTTTTTTCTATATTTCTATTGTAGAACAGTTGTTCGTTTGGTGCAAGAAAGAAGACGAACGTACAAACTGAAATGGGAGGAAAGATTTAGCTTAATAAAGAAAATTCCTGTTCCCTTAGCCAGTTTTTGCAATTTTTGACTTTTTTTTAGTTCGAACTACCTATATTTTCTACAAAATTTTCACTATTCTGAAAAATGTATTTTTGATATAATTTAGTTAAGCTTAAATAAGGAGGAATAACATGAAGAAGTTCATTTACGTTTTTGCTATTCTAATTGTACAAGTCATATTGACGTTCCTTGTTAGTGTTCTCGCGGATTCAGCGGCTAGTAATATTGCTATTATGGTAGGATTCGTTACGACGATGTTCCTTTACTGGAAAACAGCTAAAAAAGAAAGCTATACACCGTTACAAAGGTATCAATGGTTACGCGTTGCAGGACTTGAATTAAACGATTTACATAAAGATTTCCAAAGAAAAATTGCTATTAAAGCATCTCTGATGTATAGTTTTTCTGGTTTAGTAGTTACACTGTATACATCACATATTTTACTATAAGGTTAATCAAAAAGAAATGGACAAGCATAATGCTGTCCATTTTTTTGTACTGTTTTATATTATTTATTCTGGTTCTTGCTGTAGGCGTTTAATTCTTCTTCTAAATGCTACAGATGAGACAAGAATACTTAGTTCATATATAACCAATAGTGGTAAGCTTGTCATCATATCGGATACAAAATCAGGTGGTGAGATTGCCGTCCCTATAATGATAAGGATAAAATAGGCAAATCGTCGTGATTTTTTTAAAAATGCTGGTGATACGATTCCGATGCTTGTTAAAAACATGATAATGACTGGTAAATCAAAGAAAAATGCAAAAGGAATAACTAAGTTAAATAAGAAGCTAAAATAGCGTTCAGCTGTAAATGTAACTGTTACTAAGTCTGCTCCGATGTTTTGTAAAAACTTTAAAACGTTTGGAAAGATAAAATAATATCCAAATGCTAAGCCACAAATAAACAATATGAATAAAGCTGGTATGTATAGCATTGTAGTTTTTCGTTCTTTTACATGCAAGGCCGGCTTTACAAATGCCCATATTTGATAAGCGATAAATGGGATACTACACGCAATCGCGAATACTCCACCAATCATTAGATAAATCCAGAGCACATCACTTGGACCTAATGCTAGAAGTTTTCCATTCAAATCTTTAACAAGGAAATTGAATATAGTTTTCGTATAATACAACCCAATCCCTAAAAAAATAACGAATGCTACAATAACTTTTATGATTCGATTTCGAAGCTCATCTAAATGGTCAATGACACTCATTTCTTTTTCTTGCATAATTTCCCCCAAAGCAAACTGTGAAAGTATTTTATTACACTTTAAAAAGTATAAATTGGCAGCAGTATTTTAGAATACGATTTAGTAGCCATCTCTATCGAATAAAGTGTAAGTGCAACTACGTCATTGTCTAAAAGACTCTCCAATCGACGAGTTGTAATATTGAGCTTCCTATATTTTGTCAGAAAAATGAACAATCGTCAATGATATCAGGACTTTAATTACCATCTTTTGTTAATATATTAATATGAAATCTAACCTTGTCCGACTATAATTAGAGTATGAGTATGTAAGATAAGGAAGGTAAGTATTTTGGATGGAAAAAGTCATGTAATTGTAGGATTATTTGCAACTGGTGTCACAATGTATGCAACAAAGAATGATTCTATAATCGTTCCACTTATTGTAGGAGCAATCAGTAGTTTAGCTCCTGATTTAGATCATCATAATAGCTCGCTGACAAAAAAGGTTTCAATGCCGCTAAAAATTTTTTTAAGCTTAATCTTTATAGCAGCTACATTATTTATTGTTATGAAAACTGGCGCGTTAATTTATTCTGGCTCTTGGATTTATGGAGTAGGTATTCTCACATTATTTATTATGATAGTTAGCTGGCTTCGGAACATAAAAACAATTTTGATGTTAACTGGCATATTAATTGCAGTTATTGGATGGTTTTTCTTTCATAGTTATTGGTCAATCGTTGCGCTTGGGTTATTTGTTGCTGTTTCATCAAGATTAAAACATCGTGGACCAACGCATTCACTTTATTTTTTAGCGATTTGGAGTGGAATTTGTTATCTACTGCAAAAAGATTTAATGATGAACGGATTATGGTTAGCTGGTACGGTCGGTTATTTTTCTCACCTTTTAGCAGACCAGTTATTTACAAAACAAAATATTAAGTGGTTATAGGCTTCTTAATTATCACATTTTTTTTTCACATATATCCATACTAAGAAAGATGTGATGATGAAAGAAGGGGCAGTATTGAAAAGAATAAATTCTCTGATATCCATGTGGATTTTGTTTTTTATGCTAGCTATGTCATCCCCAGTGGATGCAAGTAGGACCTATAATTCTCAAACTATTAAGGTAAATACGAACTCATTTGTTCTGACTAAACAAACATCAACGAATCTTGCACTTAGGAGATCGTATCGTTCAAATAGAAGTTACAGACCGACAGCACCTAGATCAAGTTATCGGTCTTATAGAAGTCCTGGAAGGAACTTTTTTGGTTATGCAGGTGCATTTGGGTTAGGTTCCCTATTTGGCTCAATGTTAAACCCATTTGGCGGCTATTATGGCGGTCAGCACTTTGGTTTCTCATTTTTTAGCTTACTATTAGATATTTTAGTGATAGTAGTTATTATTTGGTTTATCAAGAGAATCTTTCGTAGAAACCAATATTAACTTTGTGAGGTGGCTTGTGAAAATCTTTTTTGATGAACAAGATGTTGCCAATGCAATTTGTGTATATGCAGCTGACCTTGAAGGAATCCCTCCAGAAAATGTACAAATTGAATTTCAATTTAATGAAGATGATGGCGTATGCTGTGAAGTATCAGCTAATCATCGGAATTTAATTTATTTTGAGCAACAAATAAGTGATGCAATTGGTTTTTACTTAGACGAGATTCATCATTTTTCTTCTCATTCGATGGAAATCATAATTGGTTTTGATGAAGAAGCAGGCATTACGAGTGACGTATCATTTACCTAGTCAAAAAACCCGAAAGAGAACAAATGTTCTTTTTTCGGGTTTTTTTCGTTTACTTAGGCATAAGTCGTCACATATTCGTAAACAATATCTTGTACTATTTCATGTAATTCGCGGTCATCTTGTAATTGTTCGGTAATGACTTGATCGTACAGTTCATTTAGCATATCAGCTGTAATCCACTGTTCGTGTTCTCCTCTATTTTGCATTAGTGCGCGTTTAATCATCTGCTTTATAAATTGTCCATTCACTGCGTCTTTCCTCCCTTAAGCTACTTTTTAGTATATCCAAAATTTTGTATCGTTCCTAGCGAAAAAATTATTGAAATCGAACGTATATTCGTTTAATATATGTTTATAATATAAATAAGAACATTAGTTCTGCTATTTTTTGGAAAATCGGAGTGATATGTATGAGCATTTGTTATGAAGAGTTACCACATCATCGTATATTATGCATCGATATGAAGAGCTTTTATGCAAGTTGTTCTGCGGTCATGCTCGAATTAGATCCATTGGAATGTTATTTAGCAGTTGTTGGAGATGTAGAAAGAGAAGGAAGTATTGTGCTTGCAGCTTCACCGCGATTAAAAAAGGAATTTGGAATTAAAACAGGATCAAGGGTTTTTGAAATACCAAAAGATCCGCGAATTAAAATTGTAAATCCTTCAATGGCAAAATACTTAGAAGTCTCAACAAACATCGTAAAATTATTAAATGAATTTGTACCTTTAGAGGATTTACATGTATACAGTGTCGATGAATGTTTTTTAAAGGTCGATGGAGTAAAAAAATTATGGGGGGATGCATGGGAGGTTGCCGAAAAAATTCGTGCTGAGATTATGGCACGATTTCAATTACCATGTTCGGTTGGGATTGGCCCCAACATGCTTTTGTCAAAGCTCTGCTTAGATTTAGAAGGAAAAAAAGATGGGATAGCAGAGTGGACTTATGAAGATGTAGAAAAAAAACTATGGCAAGTAAGTCCTCTTAGTGAAATGTGGGGAATCGGTAAAAGAACCGAACGGACTTTAAATGGAGTGGGAATTTTTACGGTAGGACAGCTAGCGAAATATCCTCTTCATTTGCTTGAAAAGAAATTCGGAGTAATGGGCAATCAACTGTATCATCATGCATGGGGAGTAGATTTGTCTGAACTAGGTGCACCAATAATGAACGGGCAAATTAGTTTTGGTAAAAGCCAAATATTAATGAGGGATTACACAAAAATAGAAGAAATTAAATTTGTTATACGCGAAATGTGCGAAGAGGTTGCGCGCCGAACTCGAAATGCAAAAAAAGCAGGAAGAACTGTTACTTTAGGAATTGGATATAGTCGTGAAGAGTTTGGTGGAGGATTTTCTCATGCGTTTACAATGGATGAACCGACAAATATTACTTCAGACTTGTATAAAATATGTGCAAAACTTTTTGATCAATATTACGAAGGAAAGACTGTTCGCCAAATCCTCATCTCCCTTTCGAACATTGTAAGTGATGAAATCATGCAACTAAATTTATTTGACCAGAAAAAACCTCAAAAGCGTAAATTAGGATATGTCATGGATGCAGTTCGAAAAAAATATGGATCAACTGCGCTTCTTTGGGCGGTTTCTTATGCAGAAGGAGGAACGACACTATCTCGAAGCAAGCTAGTAGGTGGACATAAAGGTTGAAAATTTCTTGAAGCCGCTCTAGCTAACTTTCCCCTTATAAGTCAAAACAACTAGAATTTGTCTCAACAAGAAGAAGAATAAGAAAAGGAGAAGAATGCCGATGATTCGTGACCGTGGAACGATTAAATGGACTTCAATGATGTTACCTGAACACGTGAAAATACTCCGTGATTGGAAAGTATCCCAAAACTATGAACAACCAAAAGATGTAGACGAACAATTATTAGAGGAAATGAACCGTCATCTTCAGCAGGCAATTCACGAGGATGAAAGTGTGCAAATTACTTACTATAAAGATCACTATCATCATAATGTAAAAGGAAAAATAGGAAAAATCAATTTACACCAAAATAGACTATCAATTTATGAAGAACAAGCTGGATATATGGAGCTATACCTAAGCGATATTGTAGACGTAAAAATTGGATCATAAAAAAATAGTTAATCATTAACGAAAAATCCCCCCTACTTCTGTATATATACATCGAAAGGGGGAGTTGAAAATGGCACAAATTGCTACTCAACAACTTACATTGTATGTAAATTTACATGCAGGAAAAGACTCACAAGGAAAAATCATCATCAAGAGAAAGGCATACAAAAATGTCAGAGTTGATCTTGATCTAGTGAAGCTAAGCGAAGTTGGAAATGCTTTAGCATCACTGCAAGAACTACCACTAGTAGACCTAGCAGTACTAAGCAACGGAATAATTTTAAACAGTCTGTAAACAAGGAGGAAAGTGACATGATTCAAACATTAGAACTAAAATTTTTAAATGAAAGTGAAAAGGTTGTTACTCTCACAGTAGACAATCCAACAATCCCAGTTAGTCCAACATTAATTAATCAAGTAATGGACAAAATTGTAGCAAATAACGTATTCACTTCTTCAGGTGGATTTGTTGTAGCAAAGCAGGGTGCTCGATTGGTTGGAAAAGAGATTGTTGAGATTGAGTTATAGGCTCTAGAAACTTAGAAATAAGCGCTATTATAGGATAAATGACAGAAATAGTAACGATGTAAGAGAGCCTTGACCATTAGTTTAAAGACCTTCTTAAATGCAGAAGGTCTTTTTTTGCGTTATAATAGTAAAGTATGAACTCATAAAATAGTAGATAGTAAAATTGTAATAAGAATGTTTTAGTAGAATCAGTGAATACTTAGCATTCAGATAGCAATAGAATAGTAGAAAAGGGGAGAACGACATGGCATTAATTGCAATTGATATGGATGGTACACTTGTAAATGGTAAAAATGGGATACCAGCAGAAAATATTGAAAGCATCCGGGCAGCACAAAAGGAAGGAATCCATGTTGTCATTTCTACGGGCAGAATGTATGAAAGTGCGAAGGAAGCATTAGATGAAGCTGGATTGACTTGTCCTATTGTTTGTTTAAATGGATCTCAAATATATGACTATGAAGCGAAAATTTTGCATAATGATTCAATGGATAAAGAAATTTTTGCAAAAGCTTTAAGCATATGTGAGGCGGAAAATAAGACATTTATTATTAGTACTAGTGAAGGATCATTTACGAAATGTCGAGATACTCTTTACGATGAATTTTTTACTGATAAGAGTACTGGCAAGACGCATAAGGTTACCGCTACTTTAAGAAAAGTTCGAAATTACACTTCAATTGAGGATTTTAATAATCTTGATGTTTATAAAATATTATTTCTTTCCAATAATAAAGAAGCTATTAGCCGTATTCGACTAAATTTAATGCAAGAAGAAGGGTTATTAATTACTTCATCAAGCTCAAACAATGTTGAAATTAATGCCGCAAATGTTAGTAAAGGAGCGGCTTTATTGAAGCTTGCCCCAATTCTTGGAGTAGATTTAAAGGATAGCATGGCAATAGGAGATAGCTTTAATGATGTCTCTATGTTTAACCGAGTAGGATTTCCGGTAGCGATGGGAAATGCGAAAGAAGAACTAAAAAGCCATTGTGCATTCGTTACAAAAACAAACGAAGAAGCAGGCGTAGCGCATGCGATTTATCATTTTTTAGACCAAAAACAAAAATTGAAGCAAAACTAATTAAAGTTTAATCATAGAGGGAGCTCAGAAAGTCAAAGTACTTTTTGGGTTCCTTTTTTTAATTCTATTAAATCAAAAAAATATTAAAAAACTAGTGGACATGCCGTAACGAAAAAGGAAAAGTTTCATATTAATAAGATATAGACAAGCCTTTAACTAGTAATTTCGAAAGAGGATTTATGTCTAATAATAAGAAAAGGTGATAGTATGAGACATCCGAGACACCCAAGACATCATTATCCGCCAATCCCTCCAGGGGAAAATTTTGCATTTGTTACAAATAGCGGAGGAAAAGTTGAGGTAACAAGTAAGGGTACAAATATAACTTTCCCATCATTTCAATATTTAGGCGAAGGAATTACAATTAATCGAGCAAATGATCGCTTAACAATTGAGGAACCAGGTAATTATTTTATTACTTACACTGTGAATTTAAATTTACTATTGGGAGTATCTTCAAGAATTTTAATAAATGGTCGACCTATAAATGCATCCGTAATCGCAAATGAAGTGAATAGATCCATCTATAGTAGTCAAATGATTTTACCGTTAGATGCTGGAGACACAATTTCACTTCAATTATTTGATTTTGAAGGAGAAGTTACGCTTTTACAAGGTGCAGGAGCAACTATTAATGTTTTCAGAGTTCACTAATTTCAATTAATTGCTCCTTATTGCAAAAAATGCATTACTTTTTTAAGTAGTGCATTTTTTAATGGATTGAATGCATAGAGTAAAAAGGGATATCTACTGCTAGACGCGAAAGTACATAATCGAGCAAATAAAAAAAGTTAGGAGAAATGTATATGAGTAAAAAAGAATTCCTATTAGATCAATTAGAAGTTTGTCGCAATGTTGAAAGTTGGATTCAGCCTTTAAGTATAGCATTAGAAAATTTAAGCCTAGAAGATATTAAATGGAGACAAAATGAGTCTACCCATACGATTTGCGAAATCGTAAATCATCTTTATTTTTATAATGAAAGATGGTTAAGAAGATTTAAAGGGGAAATCCCTACTGAAATGAGAGAAAGTAATGCTTCAACTTTTCGTGATTTAGAAAATTTAACAATAGAAAGCTGGCAGGAGTTAGTTCAGCGGTTAGATGAAAACTTAGCCAATTGGCAGCTAGCCATAAAAGAAATAGATGAATCAAAACTGCATGAACAAATTCCGAATTTTCCAGTAGACGCAATTTGGTGGGGAGCGTTATCTAACTTATGTACCCATAATACATATCATATAGGGCAAATCATTTATATTCGAAAAGCACAAGGTTCGTGGCAATCGAAAGAAGAGTAAGGGTTCATGAGTAAGTAAAAAAGCAGAAATCTACGAAAGTGTTACTCATAAAGGGTTCATGAGTAAGTAAAAAAGCCGAAATCAACAAAAGTGTTACTCATAAAGGGTTCATGAGTAAGTAAAAAAGCCGAAATCAACAAAAGAGTTACTCATAAAAGGTTCATGAGTAAGTAAAAGAGCAGAAATCAACAAAAGTGTTACTCATAAGGGGTTCATGAGTAAGTAAAAAAGCAGAAATCAACAAAAGAGTTACTCATAGAGGGTTCACTTAGCGATGATATTGTTGGGCACTAATTGACAAACTCATTTTTCAACAACGTGAAATGCGATCTTTATAGAAAAAAGATCGTATTTTTTTATTGCTGTAATAGAAATAGTAGGCTAATTTGGAAGAAGCAGGAATATATAGAAGTAGAGTTGAAAAAAAGTATATAAAAAAAGAAAAATGGAGACCAAAAATGATTGCACAAAATGTTATTGCTTACATTTTAAAGAAGTATAAGCTAGACGAATCAAACTTTTTAGGAAAAGGACAAGAAGCAGAAGTTTATGCTTACGATCATGAGAGAGTTTTAAAAATATATAAGCTAGCAGCCTATCCAAAATTAAAGATATTAAAGCAATTTTATGAGTCATTAAACTTTAGTGATGTACATTTTGAACTGCCAAAAATACATGAAATTATAAAAGAAGATCATGCTATTTTAACGATTGAAAAACGAATTGAAGGTAAAAATATTCAAAAGGATTTATCAAAGTATAATGAACAAGAATTAGATTCTTTTTTTGAAAACTATTTATCTACGATATTAAGTATCCAAACAATTAAATTAGAAAACCGCATTAAAGGCATTAAATTATTAGGTGATTATGAAATTTCTTCAAAGGATTGGTATGATTTTTTAAAACAGTCATTACTAAAAAAGAATATCGAAGTAGAAGGATATTTAAAAAAAGATGTTATGGATTATGAAGTGAAATTAAATCGACTACTAAAAGGATTTTCTGTTAAATATGAAGGGATCTATTCACTTGTACATGGGGATTATTATCCATCAAACCTATTAGTAAATGAAAATGGACAAATCAATGGAGTAATTGATTTCGGATTAATGACATTATATGGGGACCCATTATTTGATGTTGCATTAAGTTGGATTTTATTTGATTTATATGATGAATTGGGAGAAGTAAAATTAGAAAAATATTTAAATAAAATAGTTAATACATTAGGTGAAGAAGTTAGAAGTACAATCCATTTATACGTTCTTTTTTATAGTATTTATTCAGCTAATTTCTTTTCGGAAAATTGCAGCGATGGACATTATCAGTGGAGTGTTCGCAATTTAAATAATGAGAGATTTTGGGTAGCGCTAGGAAACTAAAAAATAGATGAAACTATGAATAATAAAAACTGCTCACTATTACTAGCGAGCAGTTTTTTGTTTATTTATTGACTTCAGATTTTACTAAACTAGCAACAAGAATATAACGCTTTGGTGCATGTCCAATAAAATTAAATGGGTAACAAGTGCTCACCGTTAATGTAGGTCTTGGTTTTGGAATAATAACAGTGCGATCATCTTTATCAACGATACGAATTCTGTGGACTTTGTAAGTAAAAGTACCGGCAGAAGTTTTTACAATTAATGAATCGCCTATTTTTACTTCACCAAGATGACGAAATACAGTATCTCTATGACCAGCAAGAACACTATTATCTCTTTCACCTGGCATCACGGATTTGGCATAATGACCGATTCCTTTTGCAAGCTCGTCCTCATCAGTCCCGTGGAAGATTGGTAGAGTAGCTTCAATTCTAGGAATCGTTAATGTACCCATTTCTTCGCCAAATTTAGGATAAGTCTTATAAAGTGGCTCATTTTTTTTAATTTGCTTCAATTTAGTTGCTGTTTCAGTTTTGATTTCTTTTTTAAAATCATCCTTTGACTGTTTATACAGTACATAGGTTTTAATCAATGAATAAGCATTTGTTGAAGCAAAAAATAATCCGATAATAAAAAGAAGTGCAGAAAAAATAAGAAGTACTTTTCGTTTTCGACTCATAGCTTATCGTTTTGCAATTACCTTTTTACGTAAAACAACAGCAGCTAACATCATTAACATACCAACCATTGTCCATTCAGTTGTATGAGTTGCAGTAGTTGGTAGTTTTCCACCATTTTCTGTTCTTACAGTAACAGTTGGTTTTTTCTCTGAAGTTTTAACTGCTTTTTGAGTATCTTTCACGATATTTACTAGTTGGTCATCGCCTAGTAGTGCATCTGGTGTAAATAAAGCGTCTAATAATAGATTACCAGCGTTATCGTAAATCTCTAAATATACTTTTAGGTCTTCCATAGAATCCATAGAATCATCCATTGTAAGTAATTTAGCAAAAGTTAGAGGTGATTTAACGCCTTTTTGTTCAATTTGAACTTTAATATCAATTTTTAAAGTAGATTGAAGTTCTTTTACAATATTCATTAGTTCTACTTTTAATGCATCTGGTAATTCTTCTGGAGTAGCCTCAGTATCCATTGAGAAAAATTCAGGATAGTTTTCTTCTAAAGCAGAAGCACGGTCAGCTAAAGCTTCTAATTTCGCTTCAATAGCAGGGTCATCATTCACAACTTTTTCTAAGTATGAAGATAGATTATTCAGTTCTGCTTCAGTAATGCCAAACGCAGAAAAAACATCAGAAAGATCATCCATAGAAGGGAACTCATCTTCTGAACTACCTGACTCATCTTGATCTAAGTAAATTAAATTTTCAATATCAGAAGTGAAGTAGTAAGTATCTAGTAATGATGCATTTTTGTCCATATCATCATAATAGACTGCTAGATCAATAACTTCTTTCTCAGTATAACCATTCTCTTCTAGAACCGCGTCTAATGTTTTTTGAGTAAGTCTTTCACCTAAAGTCTCTTTTAACTCAGCAACTGAATCGAAATCAGAGATCGACTCTCCGTAGTATGATTGTAAGTAGTCGTTTAATTGAGCTTGAGTCAAACTGATACTCTTTAAATAACTATTTAATTCATTTGTGTTTGGCGCTGCGTAAGCAGATACACCTGGTGCAACTAGTGCTGCTGATAAAACGACTGATGCTAATACCTTCTTCATGTTACTTCCCCCTTGAAATGAATCCGTAAAGTTAAGTGTGATTAGATTAGGCTTATGAATGTTTCAAATAGAATAGAGGTGAGGGCATTAAGAAAGCCGATTATTTAAAATAATTCAATAATCGGCGCCAGAAAAATAATATTATTCTGCTTCTTTTGGAGCTCGAACGACAGATTCAAACTTTCCTTTGTGAGTGCCGTCACAGTATGGTAATTTACTTGATAATCCACATCGGCATAATGAGAAAGCCGCTTTTTGTGGATATGTATTTCCTTCAGCATCAACTAGATCTACTGTACCAGTGACACGTAAAGGACCATTATCTAAAACTTTAATTTGAACATCAGACATAATTCATTCCTCCTACACATCTAAATTCATTATATTACATTTATGTTAAATTAAAAGGGGGATTTTAATTTAAAATTAATTTTTAACATGAAATTAATATAAAAATATTATAAAATGATAAAGTTGTTTTTTTTATACTAAAAAATGCTTAATCTAAACAGAATAAATCATAATAAGGAGTGACAATCATGATTCGATTAGCTAAAAGAGAAGATACAAAACAAATTGTCCCTCTAATTGTACAAGCGATTGAAGATATTGTATTCATGTTAACTGGGACATCATCATATGAACAGGCTATTCCAATTTTAGAATATTATGTTCAATCAGAACAAAATAGACTAAGTTACAATAATTGCTTAGTAAAAGAAACAGAAGGAAAAGTAGTCGGGCTAATCATAGCCTATCATTCCTCAGAACTATCCGTACTTGATCGTGAAATGCTTGAAATAATTAGTCGTAATTTAAATCTCCAAAACGTTCAAGTAGATCGAGAAGCAGATGATGAAGATTTTTATATTGATACATTATCAGTACACCCAGATTATCAAGGCAAAGGAATTGGAACCGAATTATTAAATGGTTTACTTTCTTATGCTAAAGACAAAGGGGTTACGCGAGTTTCATTAAATGTCGATCAAGATAAACCGTCTGTTCGTCGATTATATGAAAAAGTAGGATTTAAATATGAGAAAGTTAGATATATAATGAAGCATCCATACGATTATTTAGTTTTCCCTATAAATAAAAAAATATTCCAAACAAAAGTCGTTTAAGATGCATCCTTTTGGCTATTTAAGTTAAAATTATATTTGACTTAAGGAGGGATATAGATGAATTTTTTTACATTTGCAAATCCGACTGAATTAATATTTGGTAAAGATAGTGTACAAAAGTTAAAAGATAAAGCGACTACTTTTGGAAAGAATGTGTTACTTGTATACGGTGGTGGAAGTATTAAAAGGAATGGCCTATACGATCAAATTGTAGGTATTCTTAAAGAAGCTGACAAAACGGTTTATGAACTGAGTGGGGTTGAACCAAATCCAAGGTTATCAACAGTTCATAAAGGTATCCAAATTTGTAAAGAAGAAAGTATTGACTTTGTTTTAGCAGTTGGTGGAGGATCTGTAATCGACTGTACAAAAGCGATTGCTGTTGGAGCAAAATTTGATGGTGAGATTTGGGATGTTATTACTCGAAAAGCAGTCCCAACGGATGCATTAAAATTTGGAACAGTATTAACGCTTGCAGCAACTGGTTCAGAAATGAACGCTGGGTCAGTTATTACAAACTGGGAAACAAATGAGAAATTAGGCTGGGGAAGTAAGTTCAGTTACCCAACATTTTCAATATTAGATCCACAAAATACATTTACAGTTCCTCGCGATCAAACTGTTTATGGATCAGTGGATATTATGTCACATGTTATTGAGTCATATTTCCATCATGGAAAAAATACAAAAATTCAAGATCGATTCTGTGAAGGAATTTTAAAAACAGTTATTGAAACTGCGCCTGTTGCAGTTGAAACTTTAGATAATTACGAAGCGCGCGAAACACTATTATATAGTGGAACAATGGCATTAAACGGAATTTTAAGCATGGGTGTGCAAGGTGATTGGGCAACACACAATATTGAGCATGCAGTATCTGCAGTATCAGATATTCCTCATGGAGGAGGATTAGCGATAATTTTCCCTCACTGGATGGAATATGTAATGAGTGAAAACGTAGATCGATTCTGTCAATTTGCAAATAGAGTATTTGACATTCAACAAGATTCAATGTCAAAAGAAGAGTGGGCGTTAGCAGGAATTAAAGCTTTACGTACATTCTGGAGCTCAATTGGTGCGCCAAGTCGTTTAAGCGAGTACGGTATAACAAAAGAGCAACTATCTGAAATGGCTGCTAAAACAGTTAAATATGGTCCATTTGGTTACTTTAAAAAATTGGATCAAGAAGATGCGTTGAAAATTTTAGAAGCGGCTCTTTAAGAGTCAAAAAAATGGACAGAGGAAAAAAACTCTGTCCATTTCAGACTGTTGACAAACGCTCGCTTTCTTCGTTGCTTCGCCTGCCTGTGGTGCTCATTACCGGTTAGGGTAACTCCGCTCCTCATCAGGCTTCGCGCCTCGAAAGACAAACGCTTGCAATCAGTCTGAAAATCAGATTTAAGACTTTGTCTACACACTGAAATGGACAGATGGAAAAACTCTGTCCATTTTTTTATAATGAATTATGTTCAATTTCAATATTATTTAAAAAAGATGAAACGATGGAATAGTATTCTTCTTTATTTTCATTCAAACTCATGGCATGTGCACCATTTTCGGCAATGAATAATTCTTTTTCACCTTGATTTGCTTCATATAAATGAATTGTGTTTGTATAAGGAATATAATCGTCTCGTTTACTATGAATAAATAATACAGGTTTTTTTATATTATTTGTTGCAAGTAATGGGGAAATATCTTTAATGAAAAATCCATTCCGAAGCTTTAACCAAATGCTAGAGACGGGAAGAATAGCCCACTTTGGAAGTTTATAATCCATTTTTAAACGATATGTAAGCTGTTTTTCAAAAGTAGAGAAGGCACAATCTGAGATGTAAAAGGCAGCAGAATCCTCAACAAAACCAGCGTATTGTAGCATCGTACATGCTCCCATTGATTCCCCGTGAATGCCAAGAACGATATCACCTTTTAAATCTTTTAAATAGTGAACAATCGTTTGTAAATCATATTTTTCGTAATAGCCATAACTTGTTGTTGTACCTCCAGATTCACCATGTCGTCTATGATCATAAGTAAGTACATTAAATCCAAGCTTTAAAAATAACTCAGCATATTTAATTGAGTTGTTCTTATTAACCGTAACACCATGAGTAATAATGACCCAATTATTTGTATCAAAGGCCTCAAATAAATACCCCTTTAATTCATATCCATAACGAGATTGAACAGAAAAAGATTCCTTTTGAAACGAGCGATACAAATTTTCATCAAAACGGAAATTTTCCAACTCCCGCTGATAAATGAACTCAAGCGAATTTGTTTTCATAAACAAAACTTGCTGCGTAAAATAATAACCCACACCAATAAAATAAATAAGAAAAAATACAATCAGAACAAGCCAGATTATCATATTAGAATCATCACTCTCTTATCCAAAAAGAAGATCAAGAATAGTAGTTAACTCACCGCGGGTTTTTCCTTCTAAAATTGAAGGATTATATACCTCAACAAAACCGCAGTTTAAACAAGAAACAAATAAAAAATGATTATAATCAATATCTAGCAACTTACTTAAACCTGAACCAGACATAGAGACCTCTTTAATCTTTGCTTGCGTATGTTTACACTTTGAACAAACAAACTTTTCTTTAATTAATTGCTCTGCACTAGCCATCATACCACTCCTTTTTTAGTAAATTTTATCATAAGAAAAAGAATATTTTATTAATTAGTTTTTGACAATTAGGACACAAAAAAGTAAAAAAGTTGTTGCTTTTTGTTCCTGTTATAAACTTGGGAATACGATAAACTTTTAATTAAAATAGACAAAGTAGTTTTTAATCGTTAAACATTGTTAAGTTTCAAAGTCAACTCGGAAGTGTTTTTAATTTTAAGATGATAAAATTCAAAATCAATGCTTATAAGAAAAATACAATAGCTTTCAGATTAATATAATGTTTAACATTTAATACGCTTTGCTTGAGACACTGGATCAATCTAATTCAAATATGTTGCTACAGGCAATTTTTGAAATTTCATGATAAAATATTTTATATGGAAGGTGATATAAAATGAAAAAAAGAAAGCCGCAGCAACCAGTAAAACCAACATATGAGCAGAAAGAAAAAATATCATTAGGTTCATTAATGAATGAAGAAGTTCTTCAAAAATTAAAAAATACAAAAAAACAATTACAAGAAAATGAAACAAAGCTCAAAGAGGAAGAAGAAGCTCGAGTTCGTGAAGAAAAACGATTGCGTGAGAAAAATAAATCGTTTGAAGAGTTATTAAACGAGAGTAGTATTTCTTGGAAAGATTTTAAATAAGACTTATTTCCAGATTGTCATATGTGTTTTTCAACAATCTCAAATGGGGATGTCCTAAAATATTAGGGCATCCTTATTTTTTGTTTATAGGTCATATTTAAAAGAAGCGTAGTATTAAAAGTCGAAGTGCAAATAAGAGTGTTGACTGTGCAAATAAAACTGTTAAATGTGCAAATAAGAAATCATAAAGTGCAAATAAAAGTCGAAGTGCAATTAAAAACAGAGAAACTGCAAATAAAATTAGTAAAACTGCAAATAAAACTAGTAAAACTGCAAATAAATTTCCTAGAATCCCAAAATAGAACGGCTCATAACTATACCGGTTAGGGTATCTGGCTATAATAATAGTTCAAAAGTAGATACCAAAAGTGGAAAATGAATAAATTAGCTTTAATCCTTTAAAAATCTACTAAAAAAGTGAAGAAATCTACTAAATATCTATAAAAAGGGGTCATAAAATCAACGCTAATTGAAAATCCGCCATTAGGATACCCTCACATTATGCCCAAATGAGATCAACAATTTTTCTCAGTTTAATAGATCGCCAATAACGCCTGACTTTCAGGAAATCTTATTATCTACTAAATAATTAATCATTTTTAATAGAAAATTTCATATTATGAAATTTTTTGATTGTTCAAAATTTTATAATTTTTTATAGTAAAATTAAGTTAATTAATAAGTAGTAGGTGGTGCAAATAATTTAAGATAGCGAAATTGGCATTTATGAAAGCGCTTTAAAAATTTTCCGGATTCGATTTAAAAAACAAAGATAAAAAATTACATATCGGAGTGGAGGAATTAATAAATGGGTATTCGTACAGGGGCGCAATATATTGAAGGGTTTAAATCAAGAAAACCAGACGTATGGTTAGGTGGAGAAAAGGTTGAAGATATCGTAAACCATCCAGTGTTTAAACAACCTATTTTGGAAATTGCAAAGTTATATGATATGCAGTTCGATCCAGCTTATCAAGACAAGATTACACATATTTGTGAAGAAACTGGTGAGCGAATTTCTAATGCTTTTTTAGTACCGAAATCATCTGAAGATATTAAAAAACGTGGAGAATTGTTTGAAGCATATGCTAAGTCAACATTCGGTTTAATGGGAAGAACACCGGATTTCTTGAACATTGTATTAACTTCAATGGCTAGTAATTCATGGTTTTTAGATAAATATAATCCAGAGTGGTCAAAAAATGTACAAAATTATTTTAAATTTGTACGTGATAATGACATTTTCTTAACACACGCAATTATTAACCCGCAAAATGATCGTAGCAAACCATCTTATGAGCAAAAAGATCTTTTTACTCATTTAGGTGCTGTAGAGGAAACGGTTGATGGTTTAGTCGTTAGAGGAGCTAAAATGCTTGCTACTTTAGCACCAATCACAGATGAAGTAATCATTTATTCATTCCCAGGATTTCATCAAGGTGATGAGCGATATGCATTAGCATTCGCAATTCCTGTTGATACTCCAGGATTAAAGATTTTATGTAGAGAGCAAATGCAAGATGGGAAAAGATCATTCTTTGATCATCCACTAGCTTCTAGATTTGAAGAGATGGATGCTGTACTTGTATTTGAAGATGTGTTAGTTCCTTGGAATCGTGTATTTATTCATAATAATGTTGAAGCGGCAAATAACTTATATCCAAAAACAGGTATTGCTCAACAACCTGCGCATCAGTCTGGTGTAAGAGGCTATGTGAAATTAGCGTTTGCAGTGGAAGTGGCTTGCAAGCTAGCTGATTCAATTGGCGTAGATGTTTATTTAAATGTACAAAATGACTTAGGTGAATTACTGCAATCAGTTGAAACAATTCGTGCTTTACTACGAGTATCAGAAACTGAATATGAAACACTACCTTCAGGCGAAGTAAGGCCGGCATGGGAACCGTTAGAGACAATTCGCGGATTACTTCCAACTATGTATCCAAGAGCAATTGAAGTCATTCAAACAATCGGTGCAGGTGGATTATTAATGTCACCAACAGAAGCAGACTTCGAACATCCAGAGCTAAGAGATGCAATGGATAAATATTATGTTGGACGTGAAGGCGTATCATCTTTAGAGCGAGTACAGCTATTTAAACTTGCTTGGGATTTATGTGGAGAAGCTTTTGGACAAAGAGCACTTCAATATGAAAGATACTATACAGGTGATCCAATTCGTAAAAGAGCAATTTACTATAATCAAATGAAACGCAAAAAAACATTTAGTATGGTAGATGATGCTATAAATGGTGCAAAAAACTTAAAAGGAGTATCAACTAATCTAGCGAATTCTAAAGTTAACTGAGTAATTTTAGAAAGCAGGGGTTTTATGAAATTTAGCGTTAAGATGGAGGGAATCTAAATGATCTCTTCAGTTCAAAAGATTGCTAGAATTTTAGATTGCTTTACAGAAGAAGAACCGGTACTAGGAAATTTAGAAATAGCCGAAAAGTTAAATATGAATGCAAGCTCTGTCCATCATTTAGTACGAACTCTTTGTACTGAAGGGATTCTAATTCAAGATAACAAAAAAAAGTATCGACTTGGATGGAAGTTACTTGAGTGGAGTAATCACGTTATGCATCAGCAAGATATTTATAGTGAGGCTATTCCATTATTAGAAAATTTACTAAAAAATTATAATAGTACAGTCCATATCGGAATGTTTGATAAAGGGGACGTAAGATTTGTCTTAAAAGTATCCTCAAAACATTCCATACCAGTTCCGACGTTTGTAGGTGCTAAACGACCTGCATATTGTACAAGTACCGGGAAAATTCTACTATCATATAATCCAGCATACTTAAAGCCAACGATGGAAAGAGGTTTTAAAGCTTATACAACAAATACGATTACAAATATTGATTTATTAAAAAAAGAAATGACTGCAATTAAAGAGAATGGTTATAGCATTAGCAATAATGAAAACGATCTTGGTTTATTTGGGATTGCAGCTCCAATTCAAACATATACGGGTCACACTTTTGCGGCATTAAATATGGTTGGACCAGTTTCGTATATGATGAGTCAGGATATTGGTCGTATGGTACAGGATGTTGTTAAAACTGCTAAAACAGTCTCAAATCAGCTTGGTTATATTAATGCATAATGATAGCGCTTACTAAAAATTGAATTAATTGGAGGAATAAGGATGAATCTTAAGAGTCGAGTTTTTAATATTTTCAAATTGATTGAGGATAATAAAGAGCTATTAAAACCACCAGTTAATAATAAAGTTATTTGGGAAGATTCAGAGTATGCTGCAATGATTATTGGAGGACCAAATAAACGTAGAGACTTCCATATCGATCCTGCAGACGAATTTTTCTATCAAATTAAAGGTAGTTGTTATGTTGAGTGTATTACACCAGATGGAAAGCGTGAAGTTGTAACAGTTGGTGAAGGTGAAATTTTTATGCTTCCTTCTTTTGTTCCACATTCACCTCATAGAGTAAAAGATTCATATGGAATTGTTCTTGAACGAAAAAGAGCAGAAGGTGAATTAGAAAGCTTTGTTTGGTTCTGTGATGAATGTAATGAAGAAATGCATAAAACGACTGTTCAATTAACAGATATTGGAACACAAGTCAAAGAAGCAATTGAACAATTCAATGGTAGCCTTGAGTTGAGAACATGTAAAAACTGTGGTCATGTCATGAAGGAAGAAGCGGATGAATGGGTATGCGTATAGACTTTCATACACATATAATTCCTGAGGACTTACCGAATTTTTTTGAAAAATATGGTCATGAAAGATGGCCAATTTTACAACCGACATGTTCATGTGGTGCCAATATTATGGTTGCTGGGAAAGTATTTAGAGAAGTAACTGATCAAGTATGGAGTCCTGAAAAGAGAATTGAGGACATGAATAATGAGGGTGTCACAATGCAGGTGTTGTCACCAATCCCAGTTACATTTTCGTATTGGGCACCAGCTCAAGTCGCATTGGAAATGGCGCAAATTCAAAATGACTTTATAGCGAACACGGTTAAAAATAATCCATCAAAATTTATTGGATTAGGGACAGTACCGATGCAGAATGCTGAAATCGCAATTCAAGAAATGGATCGCTGTATTCATACACTTGGATTAAGTGGATTAGAAATTGGTACGAATGTAAATGGCACAAATTTAGATAGTGATGAATTTAGTCCATTTTTTGAAATGGCTGAAAAATGGAATGTACCATTGTTTATTCATCCATGGGAAACATTAGCGAAAGACCGTACTCCAGATCATAACTTTATGTACACGGTCGGAATGCCGAGCGAAACAGCTTTAGCGGCTGCTAGCTTAACATTTGGTGGAGTCATTGAAAAATATCCAAAATTAAAGATTTGCTTTGCCCATGGTGGAGGTTCATTCCCATTTATTCTTCCTAGACTAGATCAAGGCTGGAAGGTATGGCCACACTTGAGGAAAACAGCTTATCCACCAAGTCATTACGTAACTAATTTCTATTTTGATTCGCTTCACTATGATCCTATTAATATTCAATTTTTAATTAACCGTTTTGGATATGACAAAATTGTGATGGGTTCGGATTATCCTTTCTTATTAAGAGAAACGCCACCTGGAAGAGTCATTAATCAGATGGATCTTAATAAAGAAATGAGAGAAGCTATTTTAGGAAAAAATGCTCTGAAATTTTTAAATATAAAGGAGGCGGATTTACTTCATGGAAAACAAAGTATTGACTCCAGAAGATAGATTAATAAGTTTAGGCTATACAATTAAACCGATTAGACCTGCATCAGGAAACTATGTTAAGTCTGTACGTACTGGTAATCTACTATTTACATCGGGTCAAGGAGTAGACGAATACCGTGGTAAACTTGGTCGTGAATTAACGCTCGAGGAAGGATACGCAGCTTCTCGAGAGTCAATGTTAAATTTAATTAGTGTATTAAAGTACGAGTTAGGTGACCTTTCAAAAGTAAAGCGAATTGTAAAAATTTTAGGCTTCGTAAATAGTACAGAAGATTTCTATGATCATCCTAAGGTGATGAATGGGGCTTCTGACCTTTTAGTAGAAGTATTTGGCGAAAGAGGAAAACATGCTAGATCAGCTGTTGGGATGGCTCAGCTTCCGCATAATACAGCGATTGAAATTGAAATGGTTGTAGAAATAGAGGATTAAAAAAATTTGGTGGCACTCGTGTCACCTTTTATTCTATTAGAATGGTAGGTGCCTATTATGCAAGTTACTGAGAAAAAAAATAAAACATTACCGATTGATTGTAAGCACTTTATTGATGGACAATCTATTCCTTCATATAATCAAAAAACATTTTTAAATATAAATCCTGCAACCGAAGAAGTTTTAGGTTCTGTTTCTGAAGGTGGAGAGCTAGAAATTGATTTAGCTGTAAAAGCAGCAAAACGAGCGCTAAAAGGTGAATGGAAGCAATTTACTAGCAATCAAAGAGCGGCAGTTTTAAGAAAAATTGGTGATGGAATATTAGCACGAAAAGAAGAATTAGCGGCTTTAGAAGCGATGGATACTGGAAAGCCATACGATCTTGCTTTAGAAGTTGATATTACTAGATCTGCTCATAATTTCTACTTTTTCGCTGACTATATTACAACATTAAGCTCTGAATCTCACATGCAAGATCAAACAGCCCTGCATTATACATATCGTAGACCAGTTGGAGTAGTCGGGATGATTAACCCATGGAATCTACCGTTATTACTACTAACTTGGAAGCTAGCTCCATGTTTAGCAGCTGGAAATACAGCAGTTATGAAACCAGCAGAATGGACACCGATGACAGCAACTGTTTTAGCTGAAATTTGTAAAGATGCAGGTGTACCGGATGGAGTAGTAAATGTTGTACACGGATTTGGGGCAAATGCGGCAGGCGCTGCTTTAACAGAGCATAGTGATGTTGATGCAATTACATTTACTGGTGAAACAAAAACAGGTACAGCAATTATGAAGGCCGCAGCTCCAACATTAAAAAAATTATCGTTTGAGCTTGGCGGTAAAAATCCAAACATGATCTTTGCAGATTCTGATTTAGATGAAGTAATTGAAACAACTTTAAAATCATCGTTTATGAATCAAGGAGAGGTTTGTTTATGTGGATCTCGAATTTATGTACAGAGATCAGTCTTTGATGAGTTTATTAATAAATTTGTCGCGAAAACAAACGAATTAAAAATTGGCGATCCGTTTGAAGAAGGTACAAAAGTTGGTGCGGTTATTAGTAAAGAACATTATGAAAAAGTATTATCTTATATCGAGATTGCCAAAGAAGAAGGCGGCAATATTTTAACTGGAGGAAGTAGACCAGCATCAATCGAAAAAGGATGCTTTATCTCACCTACAATTATTACTGGCTTAAGTCGAGACTCTAGATGTGTTAGAGAAGAGATATTCGGTCCAGTAGTAACAGTTATGCCGTTTGATACGGAAGATGAAGTAATTGAATGGGCAAATGATACTCACTATGGTTTAGGCGCAACAATTTGGACAAATGATTTACGCAGAGCTCATCGTGTTGCACATCAAATTGAAGCCGGAATTATTTGGGTAAACACTTGGTACTTAAGAGATCTACGTACACCTTTTGGAGGGATGAAACAAAGTGGTTTAGGTCGTGAAGGTGGAGCTCATAGCTTTGAGTTTTATAGTGAATTATCGAATATCACGATTAAATTATAAAAATCCAAAGGGGTGGAGAGCGTGAAAATTACTAGTGTAGACGAGCTAACACTTCTGCTACAAGAAGCAGAAGAGACTGGTGTCAGTATAAAAGCTTTAACTGAGATTTATCCTGGATTAACAGAGCGAGAAGCATATCAAATTCAATTAACAAATATTGAAGAAAAATTGAAAAAAGGCCAGAAAATTATTGGCAAAAAAATTGGTTTAACATCGATTGCTATGCAGGAGCTATTAGGGGTAGATGAACCAGATTACGGTCACTTATTAACAGATATGAATATCCCTAACTTTGGTGAAGTTCAAGTTGGAAATATGATTTTACCAAAAGTAGAAGCTGAGATTGCATTTGTTTTAAAAAAGGATTTAATCGGTCCAAATATTACGTTTGAGGACGTAGTAAATGCAACGGATTATATTGTGCCTGCTATAGAGGTAGTTGATAGTAGAATTGAAAATTGGAAAATCCGCTTAGAGGATACAGTAGCTGATAACGCTTCTTCCTGTTTATTTGTTCTTGGAAATGAGCGTTTCGATGTAAAGGAAATCGATTTACCGAATGTCGCGATGGATCTATATTGTAACGATGAACTGATGAATTCTGGTAAGGGAGAAGCAGTGCTAGGAAACCCAATTCATTGTGTAGCATGGTTAGCGAATAAACTAAGCGAGTTTGGGATTTCACTAAACGCTGGTGAAATTATTTTATCTGGAGCTTTATCAGCTGCAATAAATGCAAATGCTGGTGACAAATTTACTGCAAAGTTTCCTTTACTAGGTGATGTATCGATTTCATTTAAATAAATGAGGTGAATTTATGAATAAGTTAAAGGTCGGAATCATTGGTTCGGGTAATATTGGAACAGATTTAATGATGAAATTACAAAATAATCCATTCCTTGAGTTAACGGTGATGATTGGAATTGATCCAGAATCTGATGGATTAAATCGTGCAAAGGAAATGGGAATTGAAGTAATTGATAATGGTATACAAGGATTTATTGAAAGGAAAGAACTGGCTGATTTATTATTTGATGCTACATCTGCTAAAGCACATTTTCATCATGCAAAAGTATTGGGTGAATTAAAGAAACGTGTCATCGATTTAACGCCTGCTGCAATTGGCCCATTTGTAGTACCACCTGTAAATTTAGGTTCCCATATAGTAGAAGACAATGTCAATTTAATAACTTGTGGTGGGCAAGCAACGATCCCAGTTGTGCATTCAATTAGTCAAATTGCAGAGGTTGAATACGCAGAAATCGTTGCAACGATCAGCAGCAAAAGCGCCGGACCTGGAACACGTGCAAATATCGATGAGTTTACTGTCACAACAGCTAAAGGGCTTGAAGAGATTGGTGGAGCTAAAAAAGGAAAAGCGATTATTATTTTAAATCCTGCAGAGCCGCCAATTATGATGAGAGATACAGTTTATTGCAAGGTAACAAATGAAGATTTTAACCATGAAAGCATGATTAATTCAGTAAAACAAATGGTTAAAAAGGTTCAAGAATATGTACCTGGATACCGATTAAGAATGGACCCGATTATAGATGGTTCCACTGTAACAGTTTATTTAGAAGTTCAAGGGTCTGGTGACTACTTACCTAGCTATGCAGGAAACTTGGATATTATGACTGCATCAGCAGTAAGGGTAGCAGAAGAGATTGCGCAATATGAAGTTGTAAAAACTGTTTAAACAAAGTATGAAAGAAAGTGAGGGAGTGCAATGTTTGGAAAAGAGATCATTGTAACTGAAGTAGCACTTAGAGATGGAAGCCATGCAATTGCCCATTCGTATACTGTAGACCAAGTAGTAAGAATAGCAAAGGCTCTTGATGATGCAAAAATGCCTTATATTGAAGTATCACATGGAGATGGTTTAGGTGGTTCTTCATTACAATATGGTTTATCGACAACAAATGAATTTGAATTGATCGAAGCAGCGGTAAATACATGTAATCATTCAAAGATTGCTGTTTTATTATTACCTGGTATTGGAACAGTAAAAGAATTGAAAACGGCAGCAGGCATTGGAGCAAAAATGGCTCGTATAGCGACACATGTAACTGAAGCTGATGTTTCAAAACAACATATTTCAATGTCCAAAGAGCTTGGCTTAGAAACTGTTGGATTTTTAATGATGTCTCATATGGCATCAGTTGAGAAATTAGTAGAGCAAGCTAAGTTGATGGAAAGCTACGGTGCAGATGTTGTGTATATGGTCGACTCTGCAGGTGCATTTCTTCCACACGAAGTAAAAGAGCGTATTGCTGCTTTACGAGGGTCACTTGATATTGAAGTTGGATTCCATGCTCATAATAATCTATCTTTGGCAATGGCTAATACATTAGTAGCAATCGAAGAAGGAGCAACTAGAATTGACGGAAGTGTACGTTGCTTAGGTGCAGGTGCAGGAAATACTCAAACTGAAGTATTAATTGGTGTATTAGAGCGCTTAGGAATCAAAACAGGAATTGATTTCTATAAGATGATGGACTTAGCAGAAGACATTGTGGCACCAATTTTAACAACACCACAAGAGATAACAAAGGGAAGCCTGATTTTAGGATATGCTGGAGTGTATTCAAGCTTCCTATTACATGCAAATCGAGCAGCAAAAAAGTGGAATGTTGATGCAAGAGATATCTTAATCGAATTAGGAAAACAAAAAGTAGTTGGTGGGCAAGAGGACATGATTCAAGAAGTAGCATGTATGCTAGCAAATAAAAAATTGTCTGTTTTTTGAGAGGAGTTTAATCAAATGATTACTGAAATCGCGAAAAATATATATATGCACCAAAAAAACGGGTTAGAAATGGATAAAATTACAATTGAACATCCAGAGTTAAACGTAAATAATGCTTATGAGATTCAAAAATTAAGTATTGATTATGCGATTAAAAATGGTGATCCATTAATTGGTTGGAAAATGGGTCTAACAAGTATTGCGAAACAAAAATCAGTTAATGTTGATGAGCCAATCTATGGCCGCTTAACGAAATCGATGGAATTAGAAGAAAATGAATTAAAGATGGAAGGATCAATCCATCCAAGGGTTGAGCCAGAAATTGCATTTATGATTAACAAGCCATTATTTGGATCAGATGTAACAGCTAAAGATGTATGGGAAGCAACTGAATATATCGTACCTGCATTAGAGGTAATCGATAGTCGTTATAAAAATTTCTCATTTACACTTACAGATGTAGTAGCAGATAATGCATCTTCATCAAAATTTATCATTGGAAGACAACAATATTCACCTACATATACTTCGTGGGATCAAATTAATGTTGAATTATATAAAAATGGCGAAAAAGTACAAAGTGGTGTAAGCTCCGATGTACTAGATCACCCTGTTGAATCTGTCGTAAAGCTAGTACAGATGCTGAGTAAAAATGGTGAACAAATTGAGCCAGGGATGATTATTTTAACTGGTGGTATTACAGAAGCAATCCATGTTGGCGATGGCGATATCGTAGAAGCTCGTTTTGAAGGAATCGATACAATGACACTTCAAGTAACGAGGTAATATTTTATGCCAATCATTCAAATTCAATTGCTTGAAGGTAGAAGTACAGAGTTGAAAAAGCAATTAATGAGAGAAATTAATGAAGTAGTTTGTCGCACATTAGACGTTCAGCCACCACAAGTTAGAATCTTAATTAACGAATTCCAAAACGAAAATTGGTCTGTCGGTGGAGTTGCGAAGGATGAATAGAAAAAGCCCCTTTTTTAAAGGGGCTTTTATCTTTCTTGTGTAACTATATAGCAAGTTATTTTCATTACCTCAACTGCGCCCTCATTTGAAGTTAAGGCCCATCATATCATCTGAATAATAAAACATAGTAAACTCAGTGGAGGTATTGAAGTTTAAAAAGAATAACTGCAATTTCCATATTATGTGATGAGCGTATTTTCAATATAAATAAATAGCAATACAGAAAATCCCAAAATTTAACAAATTTTCACATAACAAAAATATCTAATTAACAAAACCTTATTATACTTAGACATTGTTACTTGTGAGACAACAAAAAACAAAAAGAAGGTGTAATATGAAAAAACTCCAATCAAAAAAACTAGTATCTTTAGTTGCTGGAAGTGCACTTGCAATCACATCATTATTCAGCAATTATCAAAAGGCATTTGCCTGGTCTGATGAGGATGTTCACAACCAAGAGCATAGTACTCATCATTTTATCGTAAATGGCAGTGTCAAACTTATTGCCGAAAATAAAGATCCTGCAATAAACAAGCCTACAACTTTGCTTAATCAGTTTCGTGATCGCCTTGATCAGGGGTTATACGATACAGATCACATAAATCCTTTTTACGATACGAGCACATTTATGTCGCACTTTTATGACCCAGACACACAAACAAATTATACAGGAGCTTCTTACCCAACGGCTCGTCAATCAGGAGCGAAGTATTTTAATCTAGCGTCGGATTATTATAAAAAAGGAGATTTTAACAATGCATTCTACTACTTAGGAGTATCTTTGCACTATTTTACGGATGTAACACAGCCTTTACATGCTTCAAATATTTCCAATCTAGATCATAACGCACCTGGCTATCATTCGAAGTTTGAAACATATGCCGAAAGTATTCAAAATCAAATGACAGTCCCAGATTCAGGTCTGTATAAATGGATCGCTTCAACTGATCCTGAAGCATGGATTCATCAAGCCGCGGTACAAGCAAAATCCGTTTTACCTCAAATTTGGAATGAAACGATCATTAATTGGTTCTGGCAAGCAGCTTACAGTAATTATTATTCTTCCATGTGGAAGAACGAGGTGAAAAATCCAACTCTTGCTCAATTGAATCAAGCAGAACGAGAGACTGCTGGATTCATCGATATGTTTTTTCGTGTAAACGGTGTAGAAATGCCTGTGACAGTATACAATGAAAATGCTTTTGGAGGTGTATCAGAATTACTCGGATCTGGTAATTATGATTATGACCAGCTTATAAAAGGTATAGGCAATGATACTATTTCTTCTATTCATATTGCACCAGGCTATCAAGTAACTTTATTTTCGGATGCAAATTATAAAGGAGCGTCAAAGGTTCTTACAGAAGATGTAAATGATTTAGGTAACTTTAGTAATCAAGTATCAAGTTTAAAAATTGTAAAGATCTCAACAGTTTCTGAGTAATCCTAGCCAATACAAGCTGGGAATTATAGAGGTTAAAATGAAATAGTGACAGTAGCGCTGGATGAACAACTGTAGTAGGGCACAAAAATACCGGAAGCAGGATGAATTATGACAATGTTGACTTTGAATTCATCCAAAGTATTGCTATGGATTCTGTATACTTTTTTGGACAAGTAGCTTGAAATAAGTTCTCTTATGCAACTATGGAATGTGTTAGTTTAATATAAATTAAAAAAGGCTGTCTAAAATAGACAACCTTTTTTGTTCAAAAATCAACATTTAGATTTAACAAAGCCATATTTTAATTTTAGATAATTGTATGAATCATTTTGCAAACGGTATATTAAGAGATTAATAGAATAAATTTAAGAAATCCATATTCTACTTACCAGCAGAGTAGCTTTTAGGTAATTTAAACTGATTTTGTTGCATTACAACACGTAGGCGGTCAGGGTAATCAGTTATTATTCCATCAACACCATCATCAATAAGCTTTTGCATAGTTGGTTGGTCGTCAACTGTCCATGGAATAACCTTCATACCATACTGGTGAGCTTCTTGAACCATATTTTTAGTAATATAAGGCGTGTAATTCGCATCAGTAATTTTTCCGTCCTGTGGGAAACCATGTACTGGAGAAATTGCATCTACACCTAACGAATGAGCCGCAGTAACGAGATTTCCATCAAAGTCATCAATATCAATTCCACCTAACCAAGGGGATTTACCAGGTTTGCCAGGTTGTAAAAACTCTGGTCCGTTAGTTAGTGCAACAAGAGGCAAACGAGGTTCAACTTCATGCATAAGCTTAAGCGCACCCCAGTCAAAACTTTGAATTGACACTTGATCGAGCATCCCAGCTTCACGAACTTGTTTGGCAACTATTTGAACAAATTCTTCGCGAGGGGCTGTCTGTTCAGGTGCACCAGCTTCTACTTTTGTTTCAATATTCATCCACACTTTTTTAGCTTTGTATTGCTTTACAAGATCAAATATCTCGGTTAAAAGTGGCATACGATCACCTGGACTTAGTTGTTGACCAGGGAATTGGGGTAAACCCTTTGAACCACAATCAAGCGTCCTTACTTGTGCTAGAGTTAAGTCTTTTATGTATTTGCCAACGTATGGATATTCCGAATCACCAACGAATGCAGGTTTAGTGTCAGAGCATTTGGTACCTGTAATCTTACGGTCGTGAGTAATGACAGCTTGATGGTCCTCAGTTATTTGTACGTCAAGTTCAAGGGTGCTTACGCCGAGTTCGAGTGCATGAGAGAATGAAGCTAATGTAGACTCAACTGTAAGACCAATTCCTCCACGGTGTGCTTGAAGGTCAAATTCTTTTGGACCAAATGCCTTTAACGAATTCTGGCTCTCAGATGTTGATTGTGCTGAAACTTGGGTAACTCCTGAATACACCATTACTGATGTCATTGCTGCTAAAATTAACTTTTTTCCATTCATTTTTAATCATCTCCTCATAGAATTAATTACTCTATAAGAATAGATGACAAATATAAAGTTCAGATTATTAAAATAATAAAAATAAGTAAAAAAATGTTGAAATATGTAAAAAAAATTAATTTTTAGAAAGCTATTTCAAAGAAAAGAAAAGCCAAATCCATTTAATTAGGATTTGGCTTTATTTTTATTGAGCTTTTTTCGCACGATTTTCTTTAACTTCAAATGTTAATTTTTCTTTACCCATTAGGATAATAGCGATAAATCCTAATGTGATCGGAATTAAGGTCCATTTAAAAGTAGTTGCAACTGAATGTGCCATTGCTTCTGAGATTTTATGAAGTACTTCAGGTGGAATTTTAGCTCTTGCATCAGCTGATAATAAAGCACGTGAATCAACTTTGCCAAATGCACCTAAATTACCTAGTAAATCACTTAATTTATTTTTAAATACGTGGTTTTGAATCGTACCAAAGATTGTTACACCGATTGTCATACCTAATGTTCTAAAGAAGGTATTTGTTGATGTAGCAATTCCTCGTTTTTGAGGTTCGATTTTGTGCTGAGTTGCCATACTTAATAATGAGAAAGAACAACCCATTCCAAGACCAGCAATAATCATGTAAAATGTTACAGTTGAACGAGCAGTATCTGTACCTAATGTACTTAATAAATACATTCCAATGAAGAATAAGACAACAGAAACTAACATGATGCTTCTATAACTAAACTTACGTACTGATTGACCTGCTACTTGACTACCAACAACTGAACCAAGCATCATCGGAATTAGAATGATACCAGAGTTTGTAGCTGAACCACCGTAAACTGATTGAACAAATAGTGGAATTAATACAGTTGTAATAATAAAAGCTGAACCGTAGAAAAATGCTACACCTTGAGTTGCCGCAAATAGTTGTTTTTTAAATAAACTAAATGAAATAATTGGCTCCTCAACTTTTCTTTCAATAATAATAAATGCGATAAACAGAACTGCAAAGACTGCAAATAAGGTAATAATTGGACCAGAATTCCAATCATATTCATTCCCACCAAGTTCAAGTGCAAACATTAAGCTTACAACTGAACCGACAAGCGTAATTGCACCCAACCAGTCGATTTTAAGTTTTCTAAGATGAAGATTTTCTTTATAAAACTGAGAAATTAAATATAAAGAAATAATACCTAATGGTAAGTTGATGTAGAAAATCCAACGCCAATCAATTTGATCAGTAATATAAGCACCTAATAATGGTCCAAATACACTAGAAAGACCAAAAACTGCACCGAATAAACCAGTCATTTTTCCTCGTTTTTCAGGAGGGAAAATATCGAAAATGATAGTAAAGGCAATCGGCATTAGTGAGCCTCCACCAATCCCTTGAATTGCACGATAAATACTTAATTGAACAATGCTATTTGCTGTTCCACATAATGCAGAACCAATTAAGAAAATGATAAGTCCTAATAAATAAAAGCGTTTACGTCCATACATATCTGATAACTTACCAAAGATTGGCATACTTGCCATAGTAGCAACTAAATATGCTGAAGTTACCCAAATAAATTGATCTAACCCACCTAGTTCTCCGACAATTGTTGGCATAGAAGCTGAAACAATTGTATTATCCATAGCGGCCATCAACATTCCTAATAATAAACCAGCTACGACAAAGCCAACCTTACTTTCTTTTGAAACCATTAAGTTTCCCCCTTATTGCTATTTAATTTTTGTGTCTCTTTTGGAAGTAACTCATTAATATCATTCCAAAATTTAAATAATAATGTTAACTCTTTGTCATCATACTGGTTAAAAATATTAGAAAGAGAGTTAGATAATGGTTTAAAAAGATCTGCTAGCTCATCATCCCGATCATACACAGGGTGAATAATTACGCGTCTACGGTCATTGGGATCTTGAATTCGTTCAACTAAGTTGACTTTCTCAAGTCGGTCGATTACGCCCGTTATTGCACCGGTAGTAAGATGGGTTAATTGAGATAACTTTCCAGCTGTTATCGGACCAGTATGGTAAAGTAGTTCTCTACATCTTAAATCAGTCGCATTTAAATGGAGTTTAGAGGCAAGCCCTTCGTTAAAAAGAACGATTGAGGTGCTAAATTTTCTAAACTCCATTATTAGTGACGGAATAAATTCACTTCTGATGATTTGATTCTCTGACATTTCATTCTCTCCTTAAAATACAAGAAGTACTTATAAAAAAGTTAACGTAACTAAATATCTTAGTAACTAAAATAATTATAATAAAAAAAAACCAATTAAAGTAGAAAATGTGAGTATTTTAACGAAAATTTAATTTAGTACCAAATTATGATTTTTAAGGTTTTTTTCATGTTGTTTTACATGGATTAAGTCGGGAATAATAAAATAAAAGTTAAAATGCATACAAAAATAAAATGTAGGTGTTAATGATGAAAAAGCAAATTGAAATAGTACCTTATCGTACTTCGTGGGAAGATGATTTTCAAACTGAAAAAAAGGCAATTGAAATATTATTACCTGAGAAAGTAGCAATTTATCACATAGGAAGCACCTCAATTCCTAATATGTTTGCCGACCCAATTATTGATTTAATGATTGTTGTGAAAAGCTTAAATCAGTTTGATGAATATGGTGATGTACTAAAAACATTAGGTTATGAACAAATGGGTGATCATTCAAATCAAAATAGAAGATTTTTTATTAAATGTGAAGATAATTGCAGTTTTCATATTCACGTTTTTGCTGAAGGAAATAATGCGATTGAGCGAAATATCGCATTTAGAGAATATATGATTGCTCATACTGATCAAGCAATGGAGTATATAAAATTAAAAACTGAACTTGCTAAAAAATTTCCTGAAAACAAAAAAGAATATAAAAAAGGGCGAAAAGAGTTTATAGAAGAAATCGATAAAAAAGCTGAAAAATGGAAGAATTAAGACTCCTTCCATAGTAGGAAGGAGTGGCTTAACGATGCTCCTCATATTTTGTAAAATGAGAAATTTCTTGAATTTGTGTAATTTGTTTAGTACTTAAAGGTTTTGCATAGTAGGCATTTATATTATCTAACAATTGTTCTTTATTTCTAGCTCCAATAGCTAAAGATGAAACGACATTGTGATGTAGTAAATAATGCAAAGCTAAGCTATGTAGTGATTGTTCTTCCTCAAGCAGTTGGGTCAGTTTGAAGATTGTTTCTTTACATTCATGCTCCGAATACGATAAGTAACCTTTTGTAGACAATTTCTTTTCCCAATTATTTGTTAAAAGACCTTTTGCTACGGAACCACGTGCAATGACAGAAATATTGTTTTTTTCGAAAAGTGGGAAAAATTCTTCAGGTCTACGCTCTAATACATTATATTGCATCATAACACCTTGGATTGAAGAGTGATTTACAAATCGATTGATAACATTTGGACGAATTGAAGAGATGCCGTAATAGCGAATTAATCCTTCTTTTACTAGTTCCTCGAAAGTGTAAACCGTTTCTTCATATTGATCATCTATTGTACCACCATGCAGCTGGTAATAATCAATATAGTCTGTATTTAGTCTACGCAAACTAGCCTTTACAGCTTCCTTAATATAAGCACCAGATGGATCCCAATGCCATTTGTCATTTGAGTTATTCCATCGGTTACCGACTTTTGTTGCAAGAATTACTTGATCTCGTCTGCCCTTTATACCTTTTCCTACGATTTCTTCATTTTTGCCAAAATCATATAAATCAGCGGTATCAAAATAATTAATTCCAGCGTCGATTGCCGCATGTATGGTTGAAATAGCCTCGTTATCTTCCGTTCCAAGAGACATACAACCTAATCCAATTTCGGATATTTGTAATAATGTAGAACCAAGTTTACGTTTTTTCATGATAATCCCTCCAAATTTAATTGTAGGGAAAAAAGAGTTATTTTACAACAAACAGCGACTTGCCATTCGCGTTTTGGATCCATTCCTGGACAGTTTTATATTGCATGCTCATAACTTGAAGAGTTTTTAAAATTTCTGTTTTGGATCCGACTAAAACAACAGAATTTTCTGTCATACACATTTTCATCATACTACCTCGTTTCAGAAAGTATTTTAATTAAATAAATGATAAAATGTATGTGACAACCATATTAAATAGAACAAGGTGATGAAAAAAATGAAAAAATTTGAAGAAAAAACACTGTCAGAAGAAAAAATTTTCACTGGAAAAGTTATATCGCTATATCATCAAAAAGTTGAATTGCCGAACGGAAATACAAGTACACGTGAAATTGTGAAGCATCCTGGAGCAGTAGCGGTTATTCCGATTACTGATGAAGGCAAAATTGTTTTTGTGGAACAGTACCGAAAAGCTTTAGAGAGAAGTCTTTTAGAAATACCAGCCGGTAAATTAGAAAAAGGAGAAGAGCCACTAATTACTGCTAAAAGAGAGTTAGAAGAAGAAACTAGCTATGTTGCAGATGAGTGGGAGCATATACAATCTTTTTACACATCTCCTGGTTTTGCAGACGAGTACATACATATATATGTAGCAAAAGGATTAAAGAAATTAGAAAATAGTGCAGCTTTAGACGAAGATGAATTTGTCGAAATTTTTGAACTATCATTAGAAGAATGTCTTGAAGAGTTAAAAAAAGGTTCTATACATGACGCGAAAACATGTTTTGCGGTTCAATATTTACAATTGTTACAAAAGGATTAAAGGTAAATTCGAAATTGTTCTCATATGTTTGCAATATCATCATAAAATAAAGTGACATTTTATGAGAGGAATGAGCAGATGAGAATTTCAGCAATTAAAAGAACAGCTAAGAGTAGACTAGCTGGTAATTGGGGAAAGGCTATATTATTTCTCGTTGTTTTTGTAATTATAGAAGGATTACTTCATACGGTACTTACTGGACCAGTTAATCAGCATTATACTGGGACAATTTTTCCAAGTGCTGATGAACAAAAACTAATTCCTGCTGGAGCGCAAACAATCATTGAGATCATTTCGGGGTTCGTTAATACTTTACTAGGCTATGGTTTAATTGTTTACTTTTTAAAAATCATTCGTGATGAAGAGAAAAGTATATCGGACTTATTTTACTTTTTTAAAAGTGGGCATCAATTTATTCGAGCGATTTTAGTTGGATTTTTAGTAGTTGTATTTACATGCCTATGGTCTATATTACTAATAATCCCTGGAATTATTAAGGCTTTAGCTTATTCACAAGTTGGATATATCTTAAAAGATTATCCAGACATGAAGCCATTAGATGCAATTACGTTAAGTAGAAAAATGATGCACGGGTATAAATGGAAATTCTTTTTATTAGGACTTTCATTCATCGGTTGGTTAATTTTAATTATAATCACTATTGGGCTCGCTTCGTTTTACGTTGCACCATATTTTTATGCGACACAAGCTCAATTTTATCAAGAAGTAAAAGAAGCTTATGAAGCGAAAGAAGAAACGATTTAAATAGTTTTAACGGTAAAGAGCTTAGAGAAACTCTTAAAGTTTTTCTAAGCTCTTTTTTATTTCATTAGTTAGTTTTAAGGATAAATAAATAACAAATACAGTAATGTAAGATAGTTGATTGTTGCGTATATGTTTTATGGTTGTCCAATATAAAATTAAATTTTTAAACAAATTATGATTTAGGCTTAAATGAAGTTAATAAAAGTGGAAATTCAAACCTTCAAAATTGAATCCGTCCACATTCATTGAGTATAATCTATCTATATATATGTACAGAATATAAAAATGACATATTGTACAAACCTACTAATTGGAGCTGGTTATATTGTTTGTTACTGGCGAGCTTGGTACATATCACGTTCGAATAAAAGGCGATGGTAAAGTTACAGTACTTTTAGAATGCGGAATGATGCATACACTTCATCAGTGGAGATTTTTACAAGATGAGTTGAGTAAGTATGCCAAAGTGATAACATACGATCGATTAGGGTATGGAAAAAGCGGTATTTGGACGACAGAACGGTCTACAGAACAACAGGCATTTGAATGTTATGATTTGTTACTAGCATTAAATATTAATAGTCCATTGATTGCTATAGGACATTCGTTAGGTGCATATATTATGTTTCAATTGTCTCGTCTCTTTCCAAATGCAATCCAATCAATGATTTTACTTGATCCAACCCATCCGACACTTGAGGAACATGAGCAGAAAATATATGATAAATTACTGTATCAGTTTGCGTTAATGATGAAGAAAGCGAATCAAATTAACCTTACTAAGGCCATTCCAAATAAGTTCATACATAAAATAATGAACACGACCCCAGAAAATCAGTCTGAAATAATTAGCTCTATAAAAAGCTTTAAACATTGGAAGACGGTTGTTAGTGAATGGAAAAACTTAAATTATAGTAACAGCCGAATAAAGGAAGCATTAAAAATAAAAATAAATACTCCTTTATTAGTATTAACCGCTTCAAATCAAAGTGGTTTACAATTTAACGCGAAGAAAAAAAAGGAATTACTAAATAAAGTTGAAAAATATCATAAAGAATATTGTGAAACAACGAATCAAGGAAGCCATCAAACACTTGAAGGTTATACCCACTCATCTATTTATGGAAATAATGAAGAAAATGCAAAATCAATCAGTCATATTATTAAAAAACAAATTGATTTGTTGTATTAAAAAAGCTGTTTAAGTCAAATGAGACTTTAACAGCTTTTTTCTGTTATTTGAAATAGGACAATTGAGAATTCTTTTGATAGAGGTAGCAATCCCCAAAACTATAAAGGCATCGAATTGATATATTTAAAAAGAGAAAGATTGATGTGTAAAACATTTAGACTTTTATAAATAAAACGAATAAATTACTTGTCCACTCATAGAATGAAAAGAGAATATAGTGCAGGAGATGATATCATGACAAGAAGCTCAGTCCAATCAACGATGAAAAAACATGTTAAAGATTATACGTCACTCTATATTTTTGTTAGTGTGATTTTACTTTTTGGTGTCGTATTTGGAGCAGTCATTGTAAACAGTATGAATGTGAGTCAAAAGCAAGATGTTCTTTCTTTTATCACACATTTTTTTGGACAAGTTAATAATGGAGACTATATTAGTGGAAATGAAGTGTTTGTATCTAGTTATTCTTCACACTTGAAATTTTTGGCATTAATTTGGATTTTAGGAATTTCAATAATTGGGTTACCAATCATTCTCATTTTATTATTTATGAAAGGATTGGTAGTTGGATTTACAGTTGGTTTTTTAGTAAATCAATTAGGTTGGCACGGTATTTTATTAGCATTTTCTTCTGTTTTCCCACAAAATGTAATCGTATTACCATTATATATACTACTGACAGTTTTAGCTGTGCAGCTTTCCATTCGAATGATTCGAAAGCAATTTATTAAAAATGATAATGAGCCAATTATGAAACAATTAGTCTCGTATTCTATTGTTTTTGGATTGGTTGCAGTTTGCTTAAGTATTGCAAGTATTATTGAAGCATATGGTTCAACATTTTTTTTAAAAGCGATCTCAGAAATAATTGTCTCAAAAAATTAACAAATAATTTTTGACACTTTCTCTTTCTTTGTTATAATTATTATCAAGTGGCGAGGGAGTGAAAAAAATGGAAGAACGAGTTGAACGAATAAAGAAACAACTACATTTAGCAGGATATAAATTAACACCACAACGGGAATCTACGGTTCGTGTTTTATTAGAGAACGAAGAAGATCACCTAAGTGCAGAAGATGTTTACCTCCTAGTGAAAGAAAAATCGCCGGAAATTGGACTTGCTACTGTTTATCGTACGTTAGAATTACTAACTGAGTTAACAATTGTTGATAAAATAAATTTTGGTGATGGCGTTTCTAGATATGACTTACGACATGAAGGTGCTCAACATTTTCACCATCATTTAATTTGCACAGTTTGTGGAGCAGTAGATGAAATTCATGAAAATCTATTAAGTGAAGTTGAAAAGACAGTTGAAGAACGTTGGAATTTTAAAATTAAAGATCATCGGTTATCATTTCATGGTGTGTGTCATCGATGCCATGATCAAAACGAAGAATAATAAAATGATTTTAATTTAATTAAAATCATTTTATTTTAATTCCTAAAAAGTGGAGCAGTTTCGAGAAAAGAGTCTGCTCTTTTTCATGTTCTAAAAAAGACGCTTGTAATGATTAATGGTGATTTTTACGATTAAATGAAGTATGATTTGTCCAATTTTTGCATAGTATGTAGTAATGATGTCTTTACTTCTAGCAAAAAGGTGGTGGTCATATGAAAAAAAGAGCTAGTATCGTTTTTAATGTAATAAAAGTTGCAATTTTATTCATTACTTGTACAATATTATTTTATTTTGCTATTCAATGGATTCATTCTGAATATGAAAATATGCATCGATATGACCGACCAGAAGGCTCAATGTTAAAGGTGGACACTCATCAAAAGGATGGTGCTTTTAACCAATTGGTACGGTTTTATCAAAACGGGGAGTAATGTAATGTGACAACGACTGATAAAACACCTTTTAAAAAAGAATTTGATTTTGCAGCTGAGGACTTTATCCATTTTATTCAGGTTGAAAAAGGTTTATCTAAAAATACAATTCTATCATATGGTAAGGACTTAGAGAGCTATGGAAAATATTTAGACGTTGTTGAAAATATAAATGGTCTTTCAAACATAACTAGGTTACATATTATTAGTTATTTAAAATATTTAAAGGAAAGAGATTTAACAGCAAGGACAATGGCTCGTCAATTGGCCACAATTCGCTCATTTCATCAATTTTTAATTCGTGAAGTTGATGGGATGAAAGATGATCCTTCACTATTAATCGAAATTCCAAAAGCACCAAAAGTACTTCCAAAAGTTTTATCACTCCAGGAAGTTGAGGCCTTATTAGACGTACCTGATAGCTCTACATTTGGAATAAGAGATAAGGCAATGTTAGAATTATTGTATGCGACTGGTATGCGTGTATCAGAACTATTATCTTTAAATCTTTCTGATGCTAATTTAACGATGGGGTTTGTAAGATGTTTAGGTAAAGGAAGTAAAGAAAGAATTATTCCTTTAGGTAAACTTGCAATTGAATCAATCGAAAATTATTTAAAAATGGCTAGAAAAGAATTGTCCGGTAAAAAAAATAATGATGCATTATTTCTAAATCATCATGGAAATAGGATGTCTAGGCAAGGATTTTGGAAAAACTTAAAAAAACAAGCTGAAAAAGCAAATATTCAGCACGAATTAACTCCACATACTTTACGTCATTCATTTGCAACCCATTTATTAGAAAATGGGGCAGATTTAAGATCGGTTCAAGAAATGCTAGGACATGCAGATATTTCTACGACACAGATCTATACACATGTTACGAAGAATAGACTTAAGGATGTTTATAAAGAGTTTCATCCAAGAGCTTAAATTTAAGCTTTCAGACTGTCCGCCAAGCGCTCGCAATCTGTCTGAAAACCAAATTTTTAGATATTCTAGAACCCAAGAGCTTAATTTAAGCTCTTTTTTCTTGGGAAATGATTGTTATATTGCTAAAAGCATAATATATTAAATTAATCAAATATAAACTGAACTAGGCGATTTGAGAGGATGAATAAAATGATTACGATTAAGACTGAACGTGAAATTAACTTAATGAATGAAGCTGGGAAAGTACTAGCTGCTACACATAAGGAAATTGCAAAAATGATTAGACCAGGCATTACAACTTGGGAAATCGATCAATTTGTAGAGAAATTTTTAGCAGAAAATGGAGCAAAACCTGAGCAAAAAGGATATAGAGGATATGAATATGCAACATGTGCCTCAATAAATGATGAAATTTGCCATGGATTTCCTCGCAAAAAAGCTTTAAAAGATGGAGATATTGTTACAATCGATATGGTTGTAAATTTAAATGGAGCACTAGCTGACTCAGCTTGGACATATGGTGTAGGAAATATTTCTAAAGAAAACAAGGATTTGTTAAAAGTAACGGAAGAATGCTTATATAAAGGAATTGAACAAGCGCAAGTTGGTAATCGTTTAGGCGATATCGGCTTTGCAATCCAATCTTATGCTGAATCTTTAGGATATTCTGTTGTGCGTGATTTCACAGGGCATGGCATTGGACCAACTTTACACGAAGAACCTTATGTCCCACATTTTGGTATGGCAGGTAAAGGCTTACGACTTCGTGAAGGAATGGTTATTACAATCGAGCCGATGATTAATCTAGGTACTTGGCATTCAACAATGGATGGCAATGCTTGGACAGCAAGAACAAGAGATGGAAAGAACTCAGCGCAATATGAGCACACATTAGCGATCACAAGTAATGGACCTAAGATTTTAACGAAGCAATAAAAGTAAATTATTTACATTGATAATAATCATGTAAATAAATATAATAAAACTATAAAAACTAAGACAAATAATGATTAAAAATGAATTAAAATCTATTGACATATTGGACTAGTTAGAATAGTATTATATTATTAATAAACAATCGAATACTCCAAAGGGGAGTAGCGTCAGGAGAGATCCTGAAACAAAGTCGTCATTACATGAGAAGAAATTCTCATCGGCTTTGTTGGCATACATTTGTATGCTCAGCAAGACCTTTGCCGTAGAATTATTACTATTGGCAAAGGTCTTTTTATTTTGTAGTCATGGGTACAGGTTGTTTAATAAAATAGTAGTTTTATAAGGGGGAAGAGTCATGGATTTATTAGGCGGATTAAGTATTGGAGTACTATTGAATGTAATTTTTATCGACCTGTTATTAAGTGGTGATAATGCAATTTTAATCGCATTAGCAGCGAAAAACTTACCAGCAGAACAAAAGAAAAAGGCAGTTTTATTTGGTACTATGGGTGCAATTGCTCTTCGTGTCGTATTTGCAGCAGTAATCGTGTATCTATTAAAAATTCCGTTTATTTATGCAGCCGGTGGGTTAATGTTATTATGGATTGCTTTTAAATTATTAGTCGATGACTCTGAACATGGCGATGTTAAAAGTGGTGCAACATTATGGGGAGCAGTTAGAACGATCATCATTGCTGATGCATTAATGAGTCTTGATAATGTATTAGCTTTAGCAGGTGTATCACATGGTAGCTTAGTTGCAATCGTAATTGGTATTTTAATTTCAATCCCAATTATTGTTGGTGGAAGCTCATTATTAATGAAAATTATGAACAAATTTCCAATTATTACAACAATTGGTTCAGGTATTTTAGCTTGGACGGCAGCAGGTATGATTACTCATGAAAAGATGATTCACGATGTTTTTGAAAATCAAACAATTGTTTATGCATTTAAAATTGTCATGACTGTAATCGTAATTGGAGCTGGTACAATTGTTGCTAGAAGAAAAGCACAAAAGCATCAAGTTGCAAATTCACAAAATCAAACAGCTTAATACATAAAAAGGCCCAGCTTTTAAAGCTTGGGCTTTTTTATTTTTGATTAGGTATGTAAGAGTTAAATTTTACATATCATCTTTATTAGCAACTGGATAAAAAAGAAATTTTTTTATGAATTTTTTATGACAATTTACTATAATTCTGGGGAAATATAGTATCAATAGACACAAATTGGAAAATATATTTCTTGAAAAGAATTAGGACAATAAGTATACTTTAGTTGTCAGACATCTGACGGATGATTTTAGTTTCAGTTTGTTTTGATGAGTTAGGAGGAAAACAAATGAATAGAAAATTTAATAGAGTGTTCCTCGTTGTTATGGATTCTGTTGGGATTGGTGAGGCACCAGATGCAGAAAAATTTAATGATGTTGGTTCAGATACACTAGGTCATATTGCTGAAGAAATGAATGGATTACATATGCCGAATATGGCAAAACTAGGTTTAAGTAATATCAGAGAATTGAAAGGGGTTCCAAAAGCGGATCACCCACTTGCTTATTATACAAAGATGGAAGAATCATCAGTAGGGAAAGACACTATGACTGGACACTGGGAAATGATGGGTCTACATATTGATAAGCCATTTAGAGTTTTTGCAGATGGATTTCCTAAAGAATTAATAAGTGAATTAGAAGGTCATTTTGGCCGTAAAATAATTGGAAATAAACCAGCTTCTGGAACAGAGATTTTAGTAGAACTTGGAGAAGAGCATATGAAAACAGGCGATTTAATCGTTTACACATCTGCTGATTCAGTTTTACAAATTGCAGCCCATGAAGAAGTAGTACCTTTAGAGGATTTATACCGTTATTGTGAAATTGCACGTAAATTAACATTAGACAATCCGTATATGATTGGTCGAATTATCGCAAGACCGTTTGTCGGTGAACCTGGAAACTTTAAACGTACACCGAATCGTCATGACTATGCATTAAAACCATTCGGACGTACAGTTATGAATGAATTAAAGGATGCGAATTTTGACGTAATCTCAATCGGTAAAATAGCAGATATTTTTGATGGTGAAGGCATCACTAAAGCATTACGTACAGTTTCAAATATGGATGGAATGGATAAATTAGTTGATACATTAAAAATGGACTTTACTGGTTTAAGCTTCTTGAATTTAGTTGATTTCGATGCCGTTTTTGGTCATAGAAGAGATCCACTAGGTTACGGTAAAGCGTTAGAAGAGTATGATGCAAGACTTCCTGAAGTGTTTGAATTATTAAAAGATGATGATTTATTGATGATTACTGCCGATCACGGAAATGATCCAACATATACAGGTACAGATCATACAAGAGAATATGTACCGTTACTAGTTTATAGTAAACAGTTTTCAGAAGGTAAGGAAATAGACATTCCAAAAACTTTTGCAGATGTAGGGGCAACTATAGCTGAAAACTTTAATCTTAAAATGCCATCACATGGATCAAGTTTTTTAGAAAAATTGAGATAAGGTGGAGTTACAAATGAATAAAGAGAATATCGATAAAGCCGCTAGTTTTATAAAAAGTAAAGTTGACAGACAGCCTAAAATTGGATTGATTTTAGGGTCAGGCTTAGGAATACTTGTAGATGAAATTGAAAACCAAGAAAAAATACCGTATCATACGATTCCAGAATATCCTACATCGACTGTAGAAGGACATGAAGGACAATTAGTATTCGGTACAATTCATGGTATTGAAGTAGTAGCAATGCAAGGAAGGGTTCACTTCTATGAAGGGTACAGCATGGAAAAAGTTACATTCCCAGTACGCATCATGAAAGAACTAGGTGTAGAAAAATTAATCGTAACGAATGCAGCGGGTGGAGTTAACACTTCATTTGAGCCTGGTGATTTAATGTTAATTACAGACCATATTAACTTTACTGGCACAAGCCCATTAATTGGCCCAAATAACCCAGAATTAGGTGTTCGTTTCGTAGACATGTCTTATCCGTATGACCGTGAATTAAGAGAGCTTGCAAAAAATGCCGCACAAGAAGTAAATGTTAAGATGCAAGAAGGAGTTTACGCTGCATTAACAGGCCCTTCTTATGAAACACCAGCTGAAATTCGCATGTTTAGAACATTAGGTGCTGATGCTGTTGGTATGTCAACTGTATCTGAGGTTATCGTTGCGCGTCATGCTGATATAAGAGTACTTGGTATTTCATGTATTTCGAACATGGCAGCAGGTATTTTAGATCAACCTCTAAACCACGAGGAAGTAATCGAAACAACACAAAGAGTAAGAGCATCGTTTTTATCATTAGTAAAAGAAATTATCCGCAAAATCGGTTAATATAAAGCTTTTTATTGATGAATGAATGTACAACATAAAAAAGGACTTCTGCATTACATATGTAGAAGTCACTTTTAATTAGAAGTAATAAACAAAAGAAAGAGGCGTTTCAAAAATGAGAATGGTAGATTTAATTGAAAAAAAACGTGATGGAAAAACTTTAACAACAGAAGAAGTCAATTTTGTAATCAATGGGTTTACTGACGGTAGTGTACCTGATTATCAAATGAGTGCATTTGCAATGGCTGTGTTTTTAAAAGGAATGACTGAAAAAGAATATAGTGATTTAACAATGGCTATGGTTCATTCTGGCGATACAATTGATCTTTCAAATATTGAAGGAATCAAAGTTGATAAGCATTCAACTGGTGGAGTAGGCGATACAACTACACTAGTGTTAGGCCCATTAGTAGCTTCATTAGATATTCCAGTTGCTAAAATGAGCGGACGTGGATTAGGTCACACTGGTGGAACAATCGATAAATTAGAAGCTGTTGAAGGTTTCCATGTTGAATTAACAGAAGAAGAATTTACTAAACAAGTAAATGATATTAAATTAGCTGTTATCGGACAAACTGGTGACTTAACACCTGCAGATAAAAAATTATATGCTTTACGTGATGTAACAGCAACAGTAAACTCGATCCCATTAATTTCTAGCTCAATTATGAGTAAAAAAATCGCTGCTGGTGCAGATGCAATCGTTTTAGATGTTAAAACAGGTGCAGGTGCATTCATGAAAGATATTGAAGATGCACGTGATTTAGCTAAAGCAATGGTAAAAATCGGAAACAACGTTGGAAGACAAACAGTAGCAGTTATTTCAGATATGAGCCAACCATTAGGACTTGCGATTGGTAATGCATTAGAAGTAAAAGAAGCAATCGACACATTAAAAGGTGAAGGTCCAAAAGATTTAGAAGAATTATGCTTAATTTTAGGTAGTCAAATGGTAGTATTGGCTAAAAAAGCTGAAACATTAGAGGAAGCAAGAGCTAAACTTCTAGAAAACATGAAAAATGGAAAAGCATTAGAAGTATTTAAAGCATTTTTAGTAGCACAAGGTGGAGATGGCTCTGTTGTAGATGACCCATCAAAATTACCTCAAGCTAAATATGTTCAAGAAGTAGTAGCACAGCAAGATGGTTATGTTTCACAAATCGTTGCTGATGCAGTTGGAACGGCTGCGATGAAACTAGGTGCAGGACGTGCAACGAAAGAATCTGTCATCGATTTAGCAGTTGGATTAATGTTAAACAAAAAAGTTGGAGATGCAGTTAAAAAAGGTGATTCATTAGTAACTGTTTATTCAAACACAGAAGATATTAGTGAAGTTGAAAAAGACTTACTAGAAAATATTAAAATTTCATCTGAAAAAGTTGAAGAACCTACATTAGTTTATGATTTAATTATGGAAGCATAAGAATTTTAAAAGCTATTCTCTGAAAATGGGAATAGCTTTTTTATTTGTCTATATGACTCAGTCATAGAACAGAATGCAATAAACCTGACCTAGTTATATTAATATCCGCCAATTTTATCCATTTCTTATTCCATTTCAAGATTTTTGAAAAGGTATTTCATTAAAATATACAGAATTTAATTAATAAAGAAATATTAACGTGAATAAGGAATGAGGTTATTTGATGTCCAAAAAGAGAGTAAAAGCTACAATTGAGCATGAGGAATGGAAAATACTACTTGGGTTTGAGGGAGTAAAAAAGGCAAAAAGTATGGGTGTAAATAATGAATAAAAACCGGTTGGAAGCTTTTAGTGATGGCGTACTCGCAATCATTATAACAATTATGGTCCTAGAAATTAAGATTCCACATAGTCCCGACATACAAGACTTATTAAAAATGTTCCCAACTTTTCTTAGTTATTTATTAAGCTTCATTTATGTCGGTATATACTGGAACAACCATCATCATATGATCCATACTTTGCAAAAGGTAACAGGACCAATAATGTGGGCAAATCTGCATTTACTTTTCTGGTTATCCCTCATACCGTTTGCTTCAGGTTGGATGGGCGAAAACCATTATAAGCCTTATCCTACAATGCTTTATGGTGTAGTCCTTTTACTGGCTGCAATAGCATATTTTATATTACAAGGGATCATTATCAAAATAGAGGGAAAGCATTCAAAGCTAAAACTAGCTGTAGGTAATGATTGGAAAGGAAAAGTATCAGTAGTTTGTTATCTAACTGGCGTTTGCACGTCTTTAATATGGCCTTCGTTCGCACTATTCATTTATGTAATAGTTGCGATTATGTGGTTATTGCCGGATCGCCGAATTGAGAAGGTTATGCAAGCAAGTAAATAATTTTAAATAAAGTAACAAGGCTACCTTAAAAGCCTTGTTACTTTTGATGTATTGAAATATAGCATATCAATAAAAAAAGTAAGAAATATCATCACACCTAACTTATGAAAGAGTTCATGAGTTAGGAAAAAAACGTGAAGATGAAAATTAGTGTTCATGAGTAAACAAGAAAGCAAAATGTTGAAAATATGTTACTCATAAGCGGTTCATGAGTAAGCAAAAAGGGAAAATGATGAAAATAGGTTACTAATAAGGTGTTCATGAGTACGCAAAAAAGGAAAATGATGAATATAGGTTACTCATAAGGTGTTCATGAGTAAGCAAAAAAGGAAA
>NZ_NUCO01000045.1:0-9444 GCF_002555445.1 Bacillus sp. AFS017336 | reverse complement strand
ACTTTCTTGACCGAAGTCCATGAGTAACTACTTTTTAGCAATAATTAAGCTGGAATACCCTAACCCGTATAGGTAATATCTTATCTAATTTGGGTTTCTAGAGAATTTAATTGCAGTTTCGCTAATTTTATTTGCACTTTTGTTAATTTTATTTGCAGTTTTACTAATTTTAATTGCAGATTCTCTATTTTTATTTGCACTTTCTCTTTTATTTTCAGTTTTTGTATTCGTATTTGCACATTTCAAAGTTTTATTTGCACTTTCAACTCTCGTATTTGCACTTCGAAGACTTATCGTTTGAATTCAATGCTTTTTATAGGCAACAGAACGACTATAAAATCATACTGTAATTAATGTGATATTTATTTTTCGCCTAATAAATGTTAAATAGTGCATTTTAATAAAAATTTCTAACCTTACTAATTTAAATTTGTTACGATTAAACTAGTACGATTTAAGAAAGGATTGTAATATGACAATAACTTATCGTTTTTATGAGAGTCCTTCAGATCTTGATTTACAGTATGATTTTTGGAATAAAATAACGAATTCTTTAAGGTATGCCTGGAAAGCAACATTGTCTCCTACACTATTTGAAAACCAGTCAGAATTTAATGAGAAATCTAGATGCTTTGCATTTGATGGGGATGAACTTGTTGGTTATATGAGTTTCTCAGGAAAGGGAGAATTTGTATCTTTAGGCTATCCGTGGGTATTACCAGAGTATGAGGATACTGTACGAGATGAACTATTTGAAAGAGTTTACCAATTTGCTATAAGTGAAGAATATGGCGGAAAATTACTTGCACAGCGATTTAGAGGTCAATGGTCAACACAAATAGATTATTTCCTAACTAAAGGTTTCAATATTACAAGTCGTTCACAAATTGTCGGAGCACATTATCCACTTCTTATTAAAACCGTACAAAATATCCCTGGATTTACTTTTGAAATAAAAGATCAATTTCAATTTAATGTTTGGAAAGATTTAAAAATGAAGCAACAAATTCTTACTAATGAACAAGTTGCTATGATGGATGAATATTATAGCTCTATAGAATTTGACTATGCAGTTGAATGTAAATTGGAAAATCAAACGATCGCCTATTTCGGTATCACAATTCGCCCTGACACCAAGTATTCTGAAATTTTAGCTGTAGCCTATACAGATGCAGCTATACCATATTTTTATGATATTATGTCAGTCATCCATAATGAGAACATTAATCGAAAAGTAACAACTGTTACAATAACTAAGTCTCAAATTCCTAAAGTAGTCTTACAGGAAAAACTTGGTTTTACTCCTTTAACAGAAGATGTGATGATGCATAAAAGATAGATGGCACAGTCTAGTGAAAACCCGCAAGGAATTACGTATTTCTAGCGGGTTTTTTGTGCTTTTTCTTAAAATTGCCTCGATATCTATTTGCATAACATACTATAAGTCGGTACCAACCAATTTTATAAACAAAATACATAATTTGTTCCATAATAAAAAGGAACTGTCTCAAAGTAGATCGGCTTGAGACTGTCTCTTTTTCAATTCTACTCTACAATAAAGTCACAACTTCCACATTCCGCGCCGTTAATCAGCAGGCTGATCGTATGTTGGCCAGGGTAGTGCTTTCTTGTTGATAGGTTTTTGAACGAGTGAGATTTGTTATATGATAATGTTTTATCTTTCTCGATTGTGTTTTCGGATATTTTGAAGATTTTTTTTGTACGGTTTCCTTTTGCTTTTACGTAATCAATTGCAAATTCGATTCTAATTTTTGTAAGGGTTGGTTCGTCACTATGAATCTTAAATGAAAAGTTTAGGTCCTCACCGATTTCTATTTTGTCTGATTGCAATTGGAAGTTTTCAATATTGATTGCATTTGTCGTTTGGAATCCGAAAATCGTTAAAGCCTCTATATTCCCCTTTTTTAGTAGCGTTCTACATGCATGTTTAATAATCCAATTTGTATTTGGATTTTTTCCATACCATTCTTTGGCAATCTTTAATACTAGATTCGGATGGTCTTTTGAAATGTCATTTAAATTATTCGCTACACTTTTACGAACATATAATGACTCGTCTTCCTTTAAGTTTTCTAAAATTGACAGGATCGGAGTTGGATCTAATTTCAAATTTTTTAGAACCATCCCCCACGGTAATTTCGGACGGCATCCTTCACTTGCAAGTCTTCTTACATGTTCATTGTGATGCGTTGACCATTTTAGCATTTGCGCCATCATTCGCTCTTGGTCTTGAACAATAAACGGCCTAACCGCAAATTCAGAAGTTGAGTGCTGTGTAAATAATTCTAGCGCTTCCATCGATTGATCCCAATGTTCTAATCCATACACTTCTACAAAATCTGGATAAATGATACTACTTAATTGATTTGTTGGAAATTTATTTAATATACTACTTAAAATCTCAATCGATTTTTCATAATTACTAGGCAATAACTCTCCTAAACAAATCGTAACATGCCTCATTCTCTCCTTTAAGGTTTTATCTTCCCACTTTTCATCGAATATTTTTTCGATAAAAGTATCGCGATTAAAATCTGAATAGACATTAGTGATCTCATTTGCAATTTTTGATATTAAATTATAGTTATATAAATCCTTTAAAGCTTCTGCCATCTTTATTCTCCAATAATGTTATTTCAATTTATTTAATTTCACCTAACAAAGTGAGTGGCTGTGAGATTAATCTATTTAATTCTTCAATAGATTCCTTTTTAATAATTGCTAGTGCACATGTCGCTGGACCCGCTGATTTATGCAACTGGATGCTAGTTTGGTCTAATAACTTTACCTCTTTATTATTAGTTTCCATCAATTGATTTAATTCAAACAGCACACCCTTTGAACCGATTGGTAAAACATCAGAAACATCTTTGTGACTAGTTAACTGCTTTAATGAATGAAAATTAATGATTTCATTTTTATTTCCATTCAAATCCTCTAATACTTCTTGTCCTACTTTTGGATAACCAATTAATATGACAGTATCACCCGAACTTACTTCTTTTCTATTAAAAGGATGAAAGATTTCACCCATTAAAGTGATACCTAAACCCGTTTGCTTTGTTGGAATGTTTTCTTCTGTACTTCCAGTAATATTTATTTCTAAATCGTCTTCGTAAAAATTTGCTTCATTATATTCTTTAATCGCTTTTTCAATACCGTTTATGATCCGTTTCCCTCTACCATCCATTTCTACACATAATGTATTAATTAACACTGTAGGCTTTGAACGGAAAGCTAACGTTTCAACTAAACATAATTTCGCTGTTAAATAACCAACGATTTCTTCATCAACTTTTATATAATCAAGTTCACTCATCCCTATTCCACCGCAACTATCACATGCTATCGTAAAATAGCGATTCGAGTCTATTTGCATTAAAGTTAAGTCCCTAAATTTTGAAGTTTGCACGTTTCATCACCTTTTGAAGTATAAATGCTAAAACAATATTTACTGCTGATGCTAAAGTTAATGGCACTACCATTAACATAAAAAAACTGCTAACAGTCTTAAATGTAAATGAATGATTTAAATAAGCGATTAATAGACCGCTTAGTATTGTTGCAACTGGACCATTTAAAATAATTGCGACGATTATTGCTATATATTTGTTTATTTTTTTAAATAAAACGCCAAAAATCCAAACAATCACAAGCATTTGAAGTGCAATAAATAAATGCACTGGTATTGTAAATGGAAATCCAGATGTAAATGCTGTAAGTAGATGACCAAGTGCCCCTACAATCCCACCGGCAATTGGCGATAGAATGATTGCAGCAAGAAAAGCTGGCAACGAATCAAAAGCAATTGAATAAACTATTTTTATATTAGACAATACTGCACTTAATGCGATAAACAATGAAAGTAAAACGATTCTTTTTGTGTTCAATTTCCCCATCCTCTTAATTATGTTGAATAATATTTTTTAAAAATCCAAAACCATTATTATATTCAATTTCAATAATACATCCATTACCCGTATAAAACTTCCAAAATTGATTTAAATCTAAATGAAGGAAGTTTAAGAGTAAGAGCTTCATAATGCCTCCATGCGTTACGACGATTATATCTTCATTTATTGCAGTCATCTCACGCACAAATACATTAACCCGCTCTGCACACTGCTTTAAGCTTTCACCATTCGGAATTTGAAAATTTAGTAAATCCTCGTTCCATTTTTCTACTACTTCAGGCATTTCTTTTAAAAGTTCAGCATATGACTTTCCTTCAAATACCCCAAAATTTGTTTCATGTAATCGACGATCAATTTTTTTCGTTGCACCTGTAAATAATTCAATTTCTTCACTTAAAGCCGTACATCTACGAAGTGGACTTGAATACAAAGTATAATTTGAAGTCGAATCAATCATTTTGGCTAACTGAGTAACGACTTTTTTCATTTGGAGTAAGCCAGTTTCTGTTAAATCAAAATCAGTCTTCCCCGCATAAACCTTTTGTTTATTTCCTATGCTCTCTGTATGTCTAATTAAAATTACTTTCATACTAATCGCTCACCAATAACAGCAAAAATTAAAAAGCATAATTGGGAAATTTCAATTGTAAATCCAATTACATCCCCTGTAATTCCATCTATTTTTTGATTAATTCTTTTCGTTACAAATCCGATAAAAACAAATGTAACACAGATTGCGAAAATAATTCCTACTTCATTGAAATAGATACTACCTAAACAAATGAGTATGATATATCCAATTAAAACAACTAATGAACTAGACTTTTTTGCTTCTATTATAAATTGACTTCCAAATCCTTCATTCCTAGCATATGTACTTATTCTACAAGTGAATAGAGCGATACATCTTCCAATAATCGGAAATAAAAATATGACAAATGTTGTGTTCTTTGATAAAAATATCCAATCGCCCAAAAATAATATAATTAATGAAATGACTCCAAAAGCACCAATGCGACTATCTTTCATAATTTCTAGAATTCTTTCTTTTGAACGATGGCTAAATATTCCGTCTGACGTGTCTGCCACTCCATCAAAATGTAATCCACCAGTTAAGAATAAATAGACTATTAGTATAAGAAATGCATTGGCTTCATTGTCCAAAATTAACGAAATTCCAAAGTTCAAACAAACGAGTAAAATACCAAATAGTACGCCTACTAATGGAACTAATCTAATTCCCTTCCCTAGTTCAGCTTCAATAAACTCATAGTTTTTCACTGGAATGGTTGAAAAGAAACTGAGGATCATTTTAAATCGATTCATATCGTTACTCCTACTTAATTCTTAAAGGTATACCAGCTGTGACGAGTATAACCTCTTCTGCCCTTGATGCTATTTTTTGATTCATCCGCCCTGCAATATCTCTAAAAATTCTTCCTAAACGATAAGATGGAACTAATCCATATCCTACTTCATTCGATACGATTATTAATGACTTTTCAAATTCTTTACATACATCAATGAGCTCATTCACTTCTTTTTCTATAAATGATTCAAGCTCGTTTATTTGTTCATTATTTATCGTTTCAAAATCGATATCAGTATATCGTTCGAACATTAAATTCGTAATCATTACAGTCATGCAATCTAAAATCACATACTTCGATTGTAAAAAGTTTTCTTCCATTTTTAACTTATTAAACTGTTTAAATTGCTCAACAGTATGCCAATCACTCGAACGCTCTTCTTGATGTCTTTTTATTCTTTCACCCATGTCTCCATCTGTTGGAATAGCTGTAGCAATATAAACAACATCATTTTGATTTGTTTGTAATTCTTTTATTCTTCTTTCTGCGTAAGAACTCTTTCCACTTCGAGCTCCTCCAATCACAAAAATCAACTTCTTCACCCCCACAATAAAAAACTTACTTTGTTCTTATCTATCATAATTCATTTTCGATAAAAATGAGCAAAAAAAAAGAAGATAGATTTTTAAAAATTACCTTCTTTTTATGCTTCTTCTCTTTTCGGTACATTTTTATCTTTTATAAACTTTACTGCCTAAAATATGAACATCAACTTTAATATCTTTTATTAACTTAACATCGATTTCATTTAACGTTTTTATATCCCATTCTTTGCGATCGTACCGATAAGGCTTTTCTGAAATATTGAGAAGATCAGCATCAATCTCTTCTCCTTTTTTAATTGTTTTTAAAATCTCTTTTTTTACTCTACTACTAATTTTTGCAGAAATTTTCTTCTTACTTAAATGATGTTCATTTTGCACGATTGCTACATTTGTGTTTACTTTAATAATATACTTTGGCTTTTTACCACCTTTTACGACCTTAACTGATCCTCTGGAACTTCTAACTACTAAATTTAAATTACCTGAATCAAGTGTAAGTGGTAAAGTATAATTTTTTTGTTCAATAAAATCTAATGCTTTTAAATCCTTTACAGTTACTTGACCTTTATATTTTTGTTGAGAAACAGCGTAAGCACCATTTATATAAGCTACTTTATCCAAATTTTTCTCTTCAAATTTCTTATCCTCAATACCTAATGAAGGAATTAACAAAGTGCCAACAGGTTGGGTGTATCTAGAAATATATTGATGAAATTGTAAACTTAAAGCGATTAAGTCCCCTCTACTTTTTTGATTAGGATTCGTTACTACCGTATATAAAAAAGGTAAATTAAAGAAGCTTTGACTCAGTAAGATTTCTTTAATATCCCGATCCGTACCATAAATCCACATTGTATATCTTAATAGTGGTCTTCCACTTATAAATGAATTAACATCCTTCAATTTTTTTTCGATGACTGATTTACTTAGAATGACACTGTTTATATGTCCGTAATATAAAGGAATTGGTGAATTTGATTCTAATTTAGTAAACGCCTCTTGTATACTTTTAGCTTTTGCTTGCCCAATTAAAGGTGGTGCAGGTACTTGTAATGCGCCACTCTCTTGTTTAGCAATATTTGAAAAATTTAGAGCTTGGATCGTTACAACAAACTGATCGTCCTTAAAATCAATTCCAAAACTCGTAACTAAAGTTTGATCAATAATCGTTCGCTCTCCCCAACAGCCCGTTAAAACAAATAATTGAAATACCAATAGAATGATAATTAGTAATTTTTTCATCTAATTTCTCACTCCTTCTTACGGTCTTCATCAATAGGATGGAGTGATTGATTTCGTTTCACTTTAAACTTTTGTGGCAACTTTATAATGACATTTAAAAAATCTGATTTACTTGGAACAGATAAAATTGATATATATGGTTGTCCGAAGCTTTCTAATGAAACGATCATTGTTCCTAATAAAAAGAAACCCGTAAAAAAGCCAATTAAACCTAGACCAGAAGATAAAAATAAAATAAAAAAGCGGAGAATAACAATATTTCCTGAGATATTCTGATTAATTAATGTATAGCCTGAAATAACAGTTACAGCTACTACAACAAGCATAGATGGTGAGGTTAAACCTGCCCGTATCGCAGCATCACCAATAAATAGCCCTCCTAAAACAGCTACAGTTTGTCCTACTGCTTTTGGTAAACGAATCCCCGCTTCTTTGAATAATTCAAAAAAACCTAACATTAAAGTGGCCTCTAGTGGTGCTGAAAATGGCAACCCATTTCTTGACATACCAATTGTTGCAAGGAATGGATATGGTACTTGATCTAAATGATAGGTAATCAATGCAATATAAAAACCTGGAAGAAAAATCGTCGTGATAATTGCCATTATTCTTAAGTACCTAACGACATTCACATAATAAAAACTGGCATGTATATCCTCTGGAGAATATACGAGCTGGTTTAAATTTGTTGGACCAATTAAACAAGTCGGATTTCCATCAACAATTACCGCAAATCTCCCTTGATTTAATGACTGTACTATGAAATCCGGCCTACCTATATTATCTAATAGAGGAAATATTGAGAAAGGTTTATCATATAGTGCTTCCTCAATTTCATAACTACTTACGACCACGTCTTTTTTAATTAAACTTAGACGTTGCTTTACTTCTGAAAGAATTGAAGGATTAATAATATCCTCCATATAAACTAATAAAACCTTTGTTCGACTTCGTTCACCGATTGTATACTCAACACTTTTTAAAGTAGATGTCTTAAGTCTTTGACGAATTAATGCCATATTTACTGAAATATTTTCAACGAATCCATCTCTCGGTCCACGAATAGAGTTTTCTAAATTTGATTCTTCAGGATCTCGTTTAGGAGGATTGGCAACTGAAATAAAGAAAATATCATTTAAGTAGGAACTAAATATGACTAAATCCCCCGAAAATAAATTTACTTCAACTTCCTTCACTCTTTTAACTTCCACTAAATTTCTTAATAATTCAAAATTAATTTTTTCTTCTTTTTGAACGATATCAAATATCTCATTAATAATTTGATTACTAAATTGCATATCAATTAAGTTTGGACAAAACATAATGATCACAAAATGCGAGTCTTCACCTTCTTGATATGATTTCGTTCTAAAATCGATATCTGATGAGTGATTAAATGACTCCATAAATTCTAATAAGTTTAGAGTTCTCGGTTCTTTTGTCATGCTGAATCACCTTTTAATTTTGAGATAACTAGAAAGATTACCATTAAACATAATAAAAAACATAAATTGATTGGAAAGTAATAGTATTGCAAAAAGTTATAAAAAGACGACGCATTCAACGGAACCATGACTGCCACTAATAATGCAATCGACAATAATGGTAAACTCCATTTTTTTCGCCCACTATAATTAATAATGTAATTTGCGATGCCAAGATTTAAACTAATCCGTATGAAAGCTCCTGAAAGCCACTGATAAATCGATAAAAAATCCAATCTAGTAATATTCTGACCTAACGTTAAAATTTTCCACTGCTCATAAACTGGATTTCTCATTTTCTCTGCTTCAACAGGCCCAAATTCCATTATTGCCCCTGTTAACGGCCCTAAAATTAACATTAATAAGATAAAAGTTACGATAATAAGCCATTTTATTTTTACCTTATCTTTTAAAAATGAATTTAAAAATAAAATAAAAATTATCTCGAAAAATCCAGAGCAAGTATAAACAAAACCATGAAAAAAATCATGATACCCATTTTCAAATACCGGAAATAGTAATTCATAATCTTTGTTTTTCACATTCCCAAAGCCTACTAAAAATCCAAAAAAAACTACCGGTGGTAATATTAAAAATGCAATCGTACTAATTGTACGAATCCCTTTAGTGACAGCATAAAAGCTAATAAGTATGATTAAAAATGCTACAACAAAATTTGGAATATCCTGCGTATAATTTATATTTGCCCATATAAGCGTAAATCGAAAAGTTACGAATGCTGCCAATAAAAAATAAGCTACCAAAATACCTGATAAAGCGTAAGCTATTGGTTTATAAAATACTTTGAACATTAAAGATAAAATATCTTCATTCTTTAGCTTTTTATAAGGCTGTTTTCGTAAACTTT
>NZ_NUCO01000044.1:0-5499 GCF_002555445.1 Bacillus sp. AFS017336 | reverse complement strand
ATAATACTCTTTATTTTTAAAAGTAAAAATTATCAAATCTGAAAATGAAATGATAGCGAAAATAATCATTAAAATAGTCATGTTGACTCCTCTTGATTCCCTCTTTTTTTACATTAGTATCTCATTCCTTGTTCAACTAAACTGCCATTTAGTTCTACTAAAAAAATCGGCTAAAGAGCCGATCATGTTGTTCAACTAAAGCATGCGTTAGTTCAACAAGAATAAAAAAAGAGAAACTCACAGGATAAAGAGTTTCCCTAAAAAATAGGTGATATTGGTAAAATAGAAAAATGTAACTGTACTTTATTATATAAAAATTATTATTAATGGTATTAGTTATTCGTCTTTCTTAATGGAAATCTTTTCCATTGTCATATAAATAAAGCATTGCGTTATTTACAAAAGAAAAGCCTTAGTTAGCCTTGTATAGGCAATTTAATATTCTGTTTATTCGTTCCAAAACCTAAAGCAATCGTTGCGCCAATACAGCAAAAAAAGCAACCAGCAAACTAACACTGATGGATCAGACTCACCAATTAAAACAGAGGCCACCCACCAATTGCGGAGAAAAGGGCGAACATTCAGGGATTTTCTTTTATAAGGCTGGGTATTTTAGTTTCCTTTTTATTAGCACTATTAGTATTAAACAAATTGGGATAATAATTTGAAGAGGTATTTGTAGTAAAAAGGGAACAACTTCACTTGCTTCATTACGTAATGCAACATAATTCGTTGTCATCCACATTGAACAAACTAACATTATAACCGAAGTAGGATAAACTAACTGCTTACTTTCCTTAATGCCAAATAAATCTGCTGCTCCTGACACCGCACAATAGAAATATATAGTAATCTTCACGAAATAATTACATACCGAAATCACTATAATAAAGGTATCTAATCTTTGAACAAAATCAGCAATACTAATATAACTAACAGCTGTTAGAAGTGGATATATGGTTCTTTCTATTTCAGAAACACCCATTATTGAATTATTTAACATTGAAAATAAAGTCAATATAAGCCCAGAAAATAGTAATGATGTTATTCCTACATTTACTGCTTTCTTTTGTTTATTTAAATATGGCAAAATCATAGAAAATGTAAATATCTCACCAAAAGGATTTGAAATTAATATCGGAGTTGCCTTTAACACTGGTTTCCATCCACTTTCTAATACAGGTCTTAAATTATCAATATTGATTAAGCCAGAAATAATCTCTAATCCAATAATTATAAAACTAATAAACATTATAAATAAAAAAATAAATTCATTTGCACGTGCAAATATTTCAAATCCTTTATGACATGCATATATGACAACAATCATCATTAATATTCCAATTGAAATTTGTGATGAAGCATTGTAAAGAGTAATAACCATTAACTCCTCAAAATTTCGCAAAACTCGTGCACCTATATAAATAAAATATAATATATAGATTAGTGCTAACAGTTTCCCAACATATTTACCTAAAATATTTTGTATATATTTTGTAAATGGTACATCAGGAAAAAATGAATATAACTTTATATATACAAGAAATAATAGACACCCCACAGTAAGTCCTAATAATAAACTCATCCATGCATCTTGCTTGGCTAAAGAATAGATTTCAATTGGAGGCGATGTACCATTAATAAACATAAAAATCATACATAATAATTGAAAACCACTTACTTTTAATTTACGATTCATGATAGTACCTTCATTTAATATTTATTTCCTCTATTTTCTTTTTTTAAATATGTTTATTTTCACCATTTAGAATCTAAATTATTATTTATATTACAAAAATACCCTGTATCGATACTGGATACAGAAACATTAATATACAAAGAAAAATAATGCTATTTACCTAGATTAAGATACGCAGCGTTATTATCTATAATTTAAAATTGTATATCCACTAACTGTAACTTGAGGGAATCCAGCCTTTGCCACATTGATTTTCGGATAATCCTTATTGCACAAAACTGCCATTTTGTTGAATAAAAAAACCGGCTAAAAAGCCGATCTTATTGTTCAACTATTGCATGCGTTAATTGAAGCAGAAGTATTTTAAAAATAAAAATCTTACTTAAATTTCTAATTGAATCATTGTTATTTTTTTCTCTCTATTTACCCATAAATACATATTCTTACATTTGTGAGCGAAATATCTAATCGCTACGGATTCTATTAAAGTTTCATCTAAAACAAGACTTAACCACGAAAATGATAAAAAGTGTTTATCTTTTTTTGCACTAATTAGATATTCGAATAATAGATCAAAATTTTGATCTTCGTATTTTTCTATTTTTTCTGGAACTACTTTGTAACTTAACGATGGACTCCATTCTGGTTCACTTTCACTAACATTACCATAAAGATCGCTAATAATAGGATTTATCCCTTGTTTATGAACCTCATTTAAAGACACCTTTTTAGGATTAGATAATATTACCTCAGTCGGTAAATCATTTTCATATACAACTCTACAATTATTAAAATGTAAAATAACTTCGGATATCAGCTTTTTATCCAACTTATTATTAACAAAAATGGAAATTTCACCGTTTTCAAATTGATTACCTAACATTAAATAAAATTCTGTTATTAATGAAAAGTGAGGCTCATGGTTTTTACTTGATATAAATTCTCTAATTCTAAAATCCGTGCTGACCTCATCATAATCTCCAACTACTTCAAGATTTTCATAAAGTTCTAGCCAATCTATATTTTTGAAACTTAAATTTTCTAAGTCAACTGTATATTCTGGTTCAATAGTTAACGTAGCATATGAAGTCCATCCTATATTTTTAGGTGTTGCTCCAAAGAATCTTAATAACTTTTCCTTGTAATAATCATAAAGTTTACCCACTTATACCTCCAAAACTTATTCATTTCAATATTCATGATTCCCTTAGAAATTCTTCTTCCAATTCATTTAAACTTCCATACAAGTGAAACAGAGAATGATTGATTAATGATAATCCTTTGTTGTTTTCAAACTAAAGCATGCGTTAGTCGCATAAGGTTTATTGTTTAATAACCCTTTTATTTAGCTTACCATCCCTCGATTTCGGATATTTCGGAATCTAAATACTCCGCTGAATAGAAAGATCCTTTCCTATACACGATGAAATCCGTCTTATCATTCATCGGATTCGGCGTTACTATCGGATGATTAATCCGATACGCCTTCGCGTTGTGGAGATGTAAATAAGGTTGAAAACCTTTGTTCGCTTCTACATGTAGCGAAATCTTCGACTTCAACGCACTATTTGGGTGAAGAGTGAAAAATAATTTTGTTCGAATTGCTAGTGAAGGCGTCGAATGTAATTTGATGTATAGTACACGGCATGCAGTTAATGTTAATAATATAAATAACGCAAACACTAGCCATTTTTTGCGGGTCAATTTGAACCCTCCTTCTGTTTGGATTCATGATATTTTTATCATACCAATAATAGGGAGGAGGTAACTTGAGGAAATTTTCCCTTTTTACATTAAATTTCAGACATTCTTATTCAACTAAACTGCCATTATCTTGAATAAGAAAAAAGCTACCGAAGCAGCTTAAAAGTTGTTCAACTAATGCATGCGTTAATTGAAAGTAGAAACGACATAAAAACGAGGACTCTATTACAGAGACCTTTTGCTATTTAAAACTTAGAACAAAAGGAATACCTTTCCAATAATACAAAACAAGTACTTATTAATAATATTACTGTTGGCCATATCTTTCTAAACAATTCGAATCACCTAACTTTATACTATCCCTAACACCCCAAGAATATAAATTTCACCAGCTAATTCAAAAAATAGATAAATTAAAATAAAAAAAGAGAAACCGGATTCTCTTTTTTTAGGTGATATTATTGAGCAATGGCAAACAAACTTCTTAAAATATAATTTATTAATTTAATAGCTAATGGTTTGGATTTTTTAACTAGTTACTTACTTTTAGGCAATAAAAGCTATTCTATTACAACAAAACTGCCATTTAACTGCATAAAAAAGCGATCCTTCGTTATTGAAGAATCGCATGCATTGGTTGAATTTTATTTATGAAAATCTTAGTGGTTCTTTACTTAATTCGATTCCAATAAATATTACATCTTTCTGTTAAAGTTTAATCTAGAATTTCTCTCCAGTCATAACTGACATAAAATCCTGATAAAACCCTTCATAATTTAAGCCTACTGCAATATGTTGTAAAGGTCTCCCATCAAATTTCTCAGGAGTATCTGTTACTCGAAAATCTGCAATACTTTGACCTCTAGCCACATCGGTTGAATCAATTACAACAGCAGATTGATAAAATGTAAATAGATCGCTACGTATGACTGCCATGAGAGTTACAGCATCATGAACTGGACTTCCCTGTATGCCCGGTACCTTCTTTTGATAAAATTTAAAATAATAGTAATCTAATAGTGGTTTTATAAGATCAGTTTTCCCTTTATTATGAATATAATTGACCATTGAAGGGGTAACTAAGGCATTTTGCGTTACATTTAATGGAAAAATATATGCATCTTTTACATATTTCATAACGATATTAGCCGCTATCGGATCTCCATGAAAATTCGCTTCTGCAATTGGAGTAACATTTCCAGGATATAGAAAGGCCCCACCCATAATATAGTAAGAATTCACACTTTTCATCAGATCTCCGTATAAGATAAACAGAGTGGCTAGCGAAGTTAACCTTCCTGTATTCACAATAATTAGTTCATGCTTGTATTGATCAATCAAATTAATAACTTCACAAAAGTTTTCTAAGTTCTCAAACTCTAAACCTGGATCGATTGGACCTAAACCAAACGGGCCATGTATATCAAGGTAATAGGTTGGGATCTCTCCCGTCATTGGATTCTCGGCACCCCCAAAGACTTTAACATATTCTTTCCCTGACCTTTTAAGTAAAAACCGAACATTCCTAGTTGTTTCTTTTTTAGATACGTTCCCATAATCCGCCACAATCCCAATTATATCAATATCTTCTGTTAAACGTGCATAAACCAAAGCGATTGCATCATCAATTCCAACATCGCCGAAGAATAACACTTTCTTCCCCACTGGCTTCGCTCCCTTTATAACAAAACTTCAGAACAATTCTTTATTATTTATTCCTTTGATATAATGGTATGTTGTTTTCTATTTGAAAAGTATAAAAAAAACATCCTATTTTTCACTACAGGATGTTTCTTCACTTTATTATAAGGTGATTTTCGGAACTTTTTTCATAACAATTCAAAAAAATATTTTATCATATTTAATTTAACTACAATGTCATGGTACTACAAAAAAATACCAACGAAATGTTCGATCACTTCGTTCAACTAACGCATGCTTTAGTTGTATAAGATTGAGTAATCTTTTTTTATATAACATCCTAAAACAATCCGTTACTCATAAATAAAATAACACAAACAAAATATACATAACCCCAAGAAAAGTAGTATCATTAATAGTTTTTTTAAATACCATGGTAATAAATTAACAATATA
>NZ_NUCO01000043.1:0-9447 GCF_002555445.1 Bacillus sp. AFS017336 | reverse complement strand
TTAATATTTCAAAAGTAATTGAACTAAAGCATGCGTTAGCCACCCATGAATCCTCAGATTCACAACAGTTAATGGAAGTTTTTATAGTACTCCCATGGTAGTTGAACAAAAAAGCTACCTATCTTTATCTTAAGGATAGGTAGCTATATTGATAATTGAACCCGATATTTCATTTTCACTCAATGCTTGTATATGCAGGTGGTCATGTAAATGCCTATCAATTTTCCATGTAAACTTAAATTTACCGTCCTCATCTTTATTAATATGGTATCCAATGAGTTCTCTTTCGTTCCATGTCTGTGTTCCAGTAGGTACTAACCAAAATAAGACAGTTTCAGTATTTGATGCTTCAACAAAAAATGTAATTTTTTTAGTATCCTTTGGAACCATAACCCAATTGTCTTTTTCAGGAATGCTTGTATAAAATTTATCTATACGAGGGGAAATACGTTTATTACTAAAATTTGAACTTCTAGCTAAAATTCCATCTGAATTATTAATTCTCATTTTTGCTGAAATAGGTGTAACGAATAATAGAAATATAGATACAACTAAAAAACTTAGTAACTTTTTCATAAAAATCCTCCTATAATTAAAGGATTTTCTAAACAATCAAAAAAAATTCTATAAAAAAAGAGTTTCTTATCTTATTGAACTAACGCATGCTTATGTTGAACTACGATTGACTGTTTAGTCGATTTTTTTTATTCAACAAAATGGCAGTATAGTTCAATAAGACTTATATTGACTAAGGAGGAATTTGAAGTACATATACTGAATATTGAATTGAAAGAAGGTCTGAATCGATTGACCTTGTTTACTGTACTAATTGGTACAATAAACAAATAAGAAAATGTAGAGGTGTTAGATGACAAAAATTAATGCTAAATCAATAGTATTGGATAAATATAATGTTTCTAAATCAGAATTTTTAGGTTCGGGAATGGAAGCCGAGGTTTATGTTTATGACAATAATAAAGTATTGAAGTTGTATAATAATATGTCCGATTCTAATAAGCAAAAAACCCTAAAAGATTTCTACTCTAAGATTGATTCAAGTTCTTTGAGCTTTGATCTTCCTTATATTTACGATACCTTTGAGGAAAACGGCATTTTAGTAACTATTGAAAAAAGAATTGAGGGTAGTAATATGCAAAGTATGCTCTCAGAGATGAATTATAGCGAACAAAATAAAATGATAGAAACATATCTTAGTGCAAATCTTGAATTAAAATCTGTAAAAATAAAATCTAATCTTGAAGGTTTCACTCTATTCAATGATAACCAGATATCTTTACAAAAAATAAATAGTTGGTATGAATTATTGAAAGAAATAATTTTAAAAAAACAAAAGGAACTGGAGTCTTATTTCAAAAGAGATGTCGTGAATTACGATGTAAAAGTTAATCAATTAGTAGAAATTTTGTCATCTGGTTATGAAGGCGAATATTCTTTAATTCACGGAGATTTTTATCCTGGGAATTTAATAATTAGTAAGAGTGGGATAGTTACAGGATTAATCGATTTTGGATTGATGACAATGTACGGTGACAACTTATTTGATATCGCAATAAGTTGGGTATGTTTTGATATGTATAATGAGTTAAATGCAAATTTATATGAGAGATATCTAAACATAATTATTTCAACATTAGGTGAAGGTGTTAGAAAAAGATTATATTTGTACGTACTAATATATAGCTTTATTTCTGCCAATTTTTATTCTCATAATTGTGAAGATGGTCATTACCAATGGTGTGTTAAAAACTTAAATAATAACCATTATTGGGAGGGTCTTTAAGAAATAAAAATTGAATTGGCTTAAGTAACTAACGCATGCGATTCTTCAATAGGAGATCGCTTTTTCTTATTAAACAAAATGGCAGATTAGTTGCATAAGAGAAACGGTTAATTATTATAAAAAATATTAGATGAATTATGGTAAAATTCAAATAAATACAAATTTCTAAGGAGTTATCTTGTGCGACCTTTCATTAATAAAATAAGGCAACAGTTTTTAAAAAATGGTTTAAGACCATATGTCATTATTGGAATAATATATGCCATTTTATTATTAAGTGGAAAAGACATAAATTTAACAGACGCATTTTTTTATGTGGTTATGTATTTTATCGGAAAGAATGCTATTTATTACTTCGAATCAAAAAAAATAAATTGGAAACAAAGTATTAAAGACGTTTCTATATTTATTTTTTTAACATATTTGTATCACATTATTTATCTAACCTTAGTGTCAGTTGGTTTAAAGCCGATTAAATTTTTATCAAAAGGTATTGGATATACGATAACTATATTATTAGTTATATCATTTATTTACGTTTCATTTATTGTTCCAGTGGAAATTCTTAAGCAAAAGAAAAGTACCAATAAAAATTAATTGATACATAAATATTTAAGTCACCCTTATACAACTAACGCATGCGTTAGTTGTATAAGGAGAGTTACAGGAGCGTGATTTTTTGGATATTAAACATTGGTTTGTCAGTGTTCTTTTTCTGATTTTGTTATTTTTAATCCGAAAGAAATCTAACAAATATAAAAGTATTATGTCTATTCGACTATTAATTGCGAATATTGCATTACTGTTAATCGTATTGCTATTTTCTTGGTTAGTTATTTACGTGATTCCTCATAACAATACTTGGAGTTACGTGATTCCTGCAATTATTCTCTTATTGATCTTCTTAATTATGTTAATTCAAACAATTCGTTACACAATTAAATTTTTAAAAAATCTAAAAAAATCGTAAATCCTCAAAAAGTCATCAGTCACTATAGTGTTGTCAATTTTACCTACTTAAAGCAACAAACTTTGCGAAAACAACCTAAAAAAAAAGAAAAAGCATGCTAATTGCTTTGCTTTTTTATATTTTGTGATTCTAAAGGGAACGTCTTAAAATAATGATCGTCCTCTATTTCGCTAAATGGCAGATTAGTTTAAATGTTAAGTATCACAAATAGGTATTTTAATATTTGTAAATTGTTTCATTTTTTAAGAAATAAGTAAGATTAAAGATAGGGAAATGAAAGATTGAAGAGCTAAACTTTGTTTATAAACTATTGAGGAGAAGAATGATTTATTCAAACATTTCTTTCAAGATATTTTTAAGGAGGAAGAGATGAATAAAAAAATTATTTTTTCAATCGCAACTTCTGCCTTTGCATTGACAAATTTTCTAGGCACTACTTATGCTAGTACAAATACAAAGGTTTCAATAAATAATATGCTTTAGGAGGATTGGGGTGTTGGTAACTTGGTATTAAAGCGCCTCAGACAGAACAAATCTTATTAAATGAATTTAAGATTAAAACAAAAACAGCCAATTCTTGAATGAACTGGAAGGCATATAAACCTATTACCTTTAAGTAAGGCTTTTCATTAAGAGAAAGAATAGTAAGAATAAACTTCAGGTGGGCGGCACGACGGACTGATCAGTAAGGAAAGTGCACCTTACTGTCACTTCCGTATGTGTCGCTTCAGTATTAATGGAACCGATAACCACGGTCTTTACGGAGTTCTCCTACATGCCGAAGTTTCCTGTTCCAATTACGGCAAGGCCGCCATACCGAACGAATTTATGTATAGGCATTTAATGGAGTAAGACTTATTAGGCGAACGAGGGCGATTAATGCAATAAAGCAGATAGTCCTATTAGTCGTCACGATTTAAAAAATAACATTCCTCTCTTTATGAAAGAGAATGAGAATTCATGAAAACAGGTACATTTTTCTTAATAATGAAAAATGTACCTGTTTTTTACTATCTTATTTTTTGACTTGAAACAGTCTTGGAGGAAGTTGTGCATCCCAATTTTCTGGGATATCTAAACGTAGAGCATGAGCAATGACGGCAGCAGTATCTATATTTTCTACATCCGACAATACGGTGCCAGGCTTTATAGACTTTCCTTTAGCAGTCCAGAAAATGGTCTGTTCTTCTGGGGAGGAACCACCATGACTATAACCTTTCCCGCCATGATCCGCTGTGATGATAATTAGAGTATCTTTCATCAGTCCTTCTTCTTCTAAAGTTTGGACAATTTGCCCAACATGCTGATCCGCTTGTTGTAATGCCTCATACCATCTCTGGCTGCCATAGCCATAGTTGTGACCTGCTCCATCTACTTCATCCAAATGAACAAATATATTACGACTATTTTTACCTTCTGATTTGATGTAGTCCACTGCTTTTTGTGTCGTATTATTATCGTTCCCACCATTTACTTTATAAGCATCTGCAGAATCTTCAATAATTCCTTTGTTAATTGGAGACCACGTAGTAAAGGAAGCTTGATTAAGCATAGGACGCTCTTGTTTTAGTAGTTTCATATAAGATGGATAAGGATTTTTTTCAGGGTAAGGATTACCTAAATTGTCGTTGTTCAGACCATGTTTTGAAGGTACAACTCCATGGAGCATGGATCCCCAGTTTTGCCCGCTAATCGTCGGCATCATTGCTTTTGCTTCATATGTTCCTGCGCCTTCACTCATTAGCTTCTGTATATTTATTGCATTTGCTTGTGGGTCTTTTACCCCGTTTCCTGCTCCATCGATTCCTATGAATACTACTCGCTTGTAAAGAAAATCTTTCTTGTAAGGTGCCAGCTTATCTTTTATCATTTGCACATCTAAGCGATCCACTTTTTTATCATTGTTAATATCCGCTATTTGTGCATGCTTCCAACGTTTGTCACCTTCACGACTATTTTGGTTTTTCAGAATGAGTTTTAGATCATTATCAGTTAACAACCCATCTCCCGACACGTCAATGGAGTTGGATACATGTACGTTAGCTGTAGCTGTTTTACCACCATTGACCGTTTTGGCTGTAATCGTTGCTTCGCCCGCCTTCACTGCAATGATAGTAGGACGGTCGTTAATCATTTCGATTTTTGCTACTGATTCATTACTAGATGTCCATTCCACATCTTTTACCGTTGCATCTGATGGAGAAACCGTTGCTGTCAGTGGCATAGGTGCTCCTGCCTTCAGATTGAGTTCAGTCTGATCCAAAGAAATTGATTCTACTGATGTCGGTTGAAGTGGAGGTGCATTATCATACATGGCGCGGACTTCCGATTCACTCAAAACATTTCGATAGATTTTAAGATTATCCACTGCGGCAGTAAGAGTAGAACCATAATTTCCTGTACCATCTTGTCCGATTTTCGTCGTAAAAGAAGTATCAAGAGTTCCTTTCATTCCAGAAATATCTATAGAATGAACTAAGCTACCATCTTTATAAAAGCGTGCACTCCCATCACGATCATGCGTTACAACAATGAAATGCCATTGATTATCAGCAACATTTTCCATATTATAATCTTTCCGATCGCTTCCGGATGTCTTGAAGTTCCAATCAAGTTGTTTTGAACTGTTCAACGCTAAATTCCAACCTGTATTGCTTCCAGAATTCCAACTCTTATTTGAAATGATAGCAGGGTCTCCTTGAATATTGTCTGATTTAACCCAGAAGGCAACAGAAAAATCTGTGGTCTCTCCGAAACGTAAATCGTCACGATTGCCCAGTTCTACATATTGTCCTTTTGATGTAAATTTAATTGCTTGATCAATTCGTCCTTGAACAAATCCTGGATTGCCTTTGATTTGAGGAGTTATAGTACTTGAAGAGCTATCCTCAACATTGTTGTCAAAATTAATGTCAAGAACTGTTCCTTCACTAGCAAACGCAACGGACGACATACTACTGTTGGATAAAACATTAAATGGGAGATATGTACTTTTTACAGAAAGTGACATCACCAAAGTTAATGAAGTTCCCACTACTACTTTTTTTAACATGTTAGATTTCATTATTTTCCCTCCAATTTAAAATAATCTGACATCTCAATTGTAGAGAGGGGATGTAAATATATGAGTAGATTTTTGTAAATCTTTTTAAAATATAGGCAAAAAAATGGCAATACTTTTGTAAATTTTTTTAAAATGTAGGCAAGAAAATGGCAATAAAACCCTTATCTACATAAAATTCCTTTGTTATATAGCTATTAATCCACGTCGAAAAAATCAACATGAACGATAAGATAAGAATTGTTCCTCTAGTAAAAGTTAAAAAATATACCGAATGAATAGATATTAATTTATATCAATCATTCGGTACGTTTTATAATATTCACTTTTTTCTACCCTGTTTAATTGTTTCCCTAATACATATTCTAAATCCTAATTACGAGTAATAATGCTGTAGGATATACAAACAGTGGTTTAAATACTGGTAAGACTTATTACTATGAAATTAGATCATATCGAAGTATAAACTGAGTAAAAGTATATAGTTCTTATTCAGTTATTGTAAGTGCGACTCCAATGGTAGCCATGCCTTTAAATCTAAAAGCAATTAGGGTCAACAGTACTTCAATAAAATTGGCATGGAGTAAAGTAGTGAAGCAAGTGGTTATGTATTATTTAGAAGTACATCCAAAAATAGTACTTATACTAAATTAGCGACGTTTAAAACAAAATCTACAATAAGTTACACAAATCAAAAAGTAACAAAAGGTAAGATTTATTATTTTAAATTAAGAGCATACCAAAAGGTAACAAGAGAATTGCTTGGTCACTATATGGAATTTCAATTATAGGTCTAGTAACTGTAAATTTATTATTTTCTTGAATTTTTCTAATGCAACTAACGCAACAGTTAGTTGCATAAGCAGGTATTCTAAAGAACCCCTTCGCCGAAATCTCTAATTACAATTAATAATATAAAAATTAAAACTAATATTATTCCAAATATAATTAAAGGGATATCTCTATTTTTTGAACCTAGCAAATTTTGAAAGATGTCTTCTAGTAAAAAAATAGTATTAAACATTACAAAAATAAGAATTATAGGGATTACAATATTATCAGAAGAAATGCTAAAAAAATCGGTTGCCATTAATAAAAATACTCCTAAAGAAGTTGTTATTAAGTCGCTTAAATCACGATACGATTTCTTCTTAAAGAGCCATTGGCAATAATTATTAAGTACTTTCATATTTTTTCTCACCTTTTAAAAAGTTTGATCTTGTACAACTAAAGCACCTGTTAGTTGTATAAGATTGAGTAATCTTTTTTTATATAACACCCTAAAACAATCCGTTACTCATAAATAAAATAACACAAACAAGATATACATAACCCCAAGAAAAGTAGTATGATAAATAGTTTTTTTAAATACCACGGTAATAAATTAACAATATATAAAAATATTACTCCTAAAACTTCTGAAGTGCTTGTATCAATAGTTTCATTATGATAATACTCTTTATTTTTAAAAGTAAAAATTATCAAACCTGAAAATGAAATGATAGCGAAAATAATCATTAAAATAGTCATGTTGACTCCTCTTGATTCCCTCTTTTTTTACATTAGTATATCATTCCTTATTCAACAAAATGGCAGTTTAGTTCAATAAGAAATTGCAATTATATGATTCTTTTGATGGATTAATGCTTTTTTGTTTAATGTAACTTAAGCAATGCTTTAGTTGAAGGTAAACTTATTAAAGTTATCATCGTAATACGAGAGGATTGAGTGTGTGGTTAAGAAAATCTGTGATTATTTAGCTTTTTGTGGCTTAATTCTATTTATTGTTTATTCCGTTTATAGTATTTATGACATGTTACATTCTTCAACCAGAATTAATATGGTCATTTCATATTCATTAAGTTTAATTACATGTTTATTTGCTGGAATAAGTAGTCAACTGAGTAATAATAAAAGAACTAAAAAAATAGGCTTGAAACAATTTTTATGTGTTGGAGGATTTGCATACTGTATCTTACTATCTATTAATTAACTACGGCTAATGTTATTTCAAAGAATTAAATTTGATTTTATGCAACTAACGCAATGCGTTAGTTCAACATTATAAAACAGCTACTGGCTGCTTTTTTGTATTTAGAGGTTTCTATAAAGATAAATTACAAAATCATCTAAAATTATTTAACCAAATGTAGGTATCATTGTGTTATATTCGATATACTGACTTTTAGTAAAATATTAAGGGGATAATAATTTGAACTATATTAAAAGCAACAAGTTGTTTATAGGATTATTAATTGCGGCAGTTGTCGCACTAGGTTTTTTTGCACCGACAATCTATAATTATACAAAACATTCTTTAAAGGTTCATAAAATAGAGTCTAAAAAGAAAGCGTTTTTAATAGAGATTGAGAAACAGGCAAAAGAAGGTAAAATGATTAACAGTCCTTTTAAACTTGGGGAATCTTCAGCATTGATTAGAAAAAACTGGGGAAAATCTGATATGTTTAAAGAAGAAGACATGAATAAAGAACCAACTAAGATGCATCCATTTTTTATGGATCTTTTTTCAGATGGACTAATTCCTATGAAATACAGAAGTAGAATCTATTCGAAACATGATACAAAATTTGAGATAACTCATGAAAATAAAATAAAAAGTATAACGTCAGTTGATAAGCGACTTGATAAACTGAAAAGGAATGAACTAACCAAATATTTCGGGAAACCTTCAATAGAAGGGAAAGATTACGTCGTATATCGGGTTGGAGATTATCAATTACTATTTAATTTCTGGCATGACGAAGAATTTTTTAATACGACTCGATACACTATTTTACGTAAAGACTCTAAGAAACAAATTGCAGAAATTAAAGAGATTGCTCAGTTAGCAAAAAAGGGAAAAGTTCCTGATGTACCTATTTCAATTGGAGAAACAAAAAATGGGGTATATAAGATAATGGGAGAGCCGGAAGATACAAATATACCTGGTTTAACATTAAGATATAAGAAAGCTTCCATTGAAATTGATGAAAAAACAAAGAAAGTAATTGATATTTCGCCCAATGCCCAGTTTTACCAAGCATCATTTGTAACTGTGAAAAATACACTCGGAGAACCTTATAAAGAAGAACAAAAACAGAAAGTTACAAGCCCAGTCATATCTTATCGATTTGGAAAATATGAACTAACATTTTTCTTTTTCACTGAATCAAGTAGTAATCCGGAATTAAGTGGTATTATGCTTAGCGAGATTGAATCAGAGTAGTCATGGAAAATTAAAAAGTCATAATTTGAAATTACATTTATTCAACTAACTGATGCAATAGTTGAATAAGAAGAAGTTTATTTGTAGCTAATAGACTTTTAAAAAATGTTAAAAATCCTTTTTAATTTCTATAACTGAACAATTGTAAGCAATAAGATTAAACTAATAAAAATTACACTTTATTCGGGATGGGGTTAAATGAGTAGATATTTATTTATAGCAACAAATTATGAAATACCAGAATTAGATAATACAAATAAAAAAATTATTACTGTAAAAGAGGCAATCGAATCAGGAGTAAAATCAGATTATTATGAAGAGATGGACCCTGATGATAAATTAATAATATATGAAAATGAAGAAGACTTTGACGAGTTAGTTATTACAAA
>NZ_NUCO01000165.1:0-1620 GCF_002555445.1 Bacillus sp. AFS017336 | reverse complement strand
GTAGACTCCCATGCCGCGTTCGCGGCACCATCAAATGAATGAAAATGTTTTTAATACGAGTCTAGTTCCTATTCCAACTGTCAATCCTGTTACTATGGCTGGATAAGGAAGGTCGTTCGACTATGGTGCTTTTAAGCCCGCATGGTAGACTGATTCACTTCGACCAGGTGCACCACAAATTGTTGCTCTCTGATGAGAAGCACGCAGGATAGATTAATCATATATGGTTGTTGCACCAGCCTTAATTTACTTCAGTCTAGGAAGGATACTTACAATGGATGTTGTATTTAATCGCTGTTGTGGACTTGATGTTCACAAAAAGAGTATTACCGCTTGCGCGATTACTCCAAAGGGAAAAGAAATTGAAACATTTGGTACCATGACATTTGATCTTTTCAATTTAATAGACTGGATCAAAAGTAAACAGTGTACTCATGTTGCAATGGAAAGTACAGGTGTATATTGGAAACCAATCTATAATCTATTAGAACTAGAGGAACTACAACCGATGGTTGTAAATGCTGCTCATATCAAGGCTGTACCAGGACGTAAAACTGATGTGAAAGATGCAGAATGGATTGCAAAATTGCTTCGCCATGGTCTTCTTCAACATAGTTATATCCCTAATCGCGAACAGAGAGAACTACGTGAATTAGTTCGATACCGCCGCAGTCTTATTGAAGAAAGAGCTAGGGAGATTAGTAGAATCCAAAAAGTACTCGAAGGTGCCAATATAAAACTTTCTTCGGTTGCGACTGACATTATGGGTGTTTCTGGTCGAGCAATGATTGAAGCTATTATTAACGGTATAAATGATCCACAAGTATTATCAAGCCTAGCTAAAAGAAGCTTGAAGAAAAAAAAGGATGATTTAGAACGTGCATTAATAGGATCCGTTGGACCCCATCAAAAAATGATGTTAAAAACCCAACTTTCACACATTGATTTTATGGATCAACAGATTGAGCTGTTAAGTGCAGAAGTCCAACAACGTATGCAACCTTATGAAGAAGATATTGAACTACTTGATTCTATTCCAGGAATAGGTAGAGGTCACGCTGAACAACTTTTGGCTGAAATAGGAATTGGCATGGAAATTTCGAATCAATTTCCATCTGCTCCCCATTTATGTTCGTGGGCTGGAATGGTTCCAGGTAACAATGAAAGTGCTGGAAAAAAAAAGTCTGGAAAGACAAGAAAAGGTAATAAAAAATTACGAGCAGCACTTGTTGAAGCAGCACATTCAGCAGCGAGGACAAAAAACACTTATCTATCATCACAATACCAACGGTTAGCAGCAAGAATTGGAAAAAAACGCGCAGCAGTTGCGGTTGGACATACCATATTAACAATTGCTTATCACATGTTAAACAGAAGAGTACCCTATATTGAGTTGGGTGCAGATTACTTTGATCGACGAAAGAAAGAAATCGTGATCAAGCAATCTATTAAACGATTAGAGACTCTTGGATGTAAGGTTACAGTTGAAGCAATAGCGTAATTTTTTTAAAAAATAAATAAGTAACGAGCGCCTAGAGCTATTTTAAAAATGGATCTTTTGGGGCTTAGTTTCGTGTTGCCAAAAATCCACTTTTACCAATAGTAATTTTCAGGATAGTT
>NZ_NUCO01000164.1:0-10884 GCF_002555445.1 Bacillus sp. AFS017336 | reverse complement strand
ACAGGAGCAACAGGAGCAACAGGCTCAACCGGCCCAACAGGAACAACAGGCCCAACAGGATCAACAGGATTGACAGGCCCAACCGGCCCAACAGGATCAACCGGCCCAACCGGATCGACAGGCCCAACGGGATCAACCGGCCCAACAGGCCCAACAGGATCAACCGGCCCAACGGGAGCAACAGGATCAACGGGATCAACAGGCTCAACAGGCCCGACAGGATCAACGGGATCAACAGGCGCGACAGGATCAACGGGCCCAACAGGAACAACGGGCTTAACAGGAGCAACGGGCCCAACAGGATCAACGGGCCCAACAGGAACAACTGGCCCAACGGGATCGACAGGCCCAACAGGAACAACCGGGGCAACGGGCCCAACAGGAGCAACCGGCCCAACGGGCCCAACTGGGGCAACGGGCCCAACTGGATCAACAGGTCCAACAGGATCGACGGGCCCAACCGGAGCAACCGGCCCAACTGGTACAACGGGCCCAACTGGTCCAACCGGAACAACAGGATCGACAGGCCCAACCGGAGTAACAGGCCCAACCGGTCCAACAGGATCGACAGGCTCAACCGGGGCAACCGGCCCAACCGGATCAACGGGTCCAACCGGAGCGACGGGAGCAACAGGCCCAACGGGAGCAACTGGTCCAACGGGAGCAACAGGAGCAACCGGGGCGACTGGAATAACAGGAGCAACAGGAATATCAGGATCTAATTCCAAAGCCATTATATTTGGTGGAACTAACGCAGGATTTCAACGAATTGCTGGGTCTCCTGGAGCAGATTCTCTTACTATTCCATATGTAACTGCAGGTTCAGGTAGTATTATAGGTCTTTCAAGCTCTATAAATGTCAATAATTTAGCAGCAGGAACTTATAATATTCAGGTATGTTTCAATGTTCCTATTAATCTTTCTGCGCCAGGTGCTGGTCAAGTAATATCTACCATTAGTTTGACTCTCCCAAATAACTTAACCGGAACAATTATATTTTCTATAACACCAAATGATGTAGGTCCACAGCCTGTAACGATATTCAATCCTAGTCCAGTTACAGCAACAGCTACTGTCACTTGGACTAGTACAATTGCTGGAAATCCGGTTTCCAGAAATAATGCTATTTCATTGTTTATTACACCTCAAATAACACAAAGTGCTATTTATACAGTATTTATTGCGACTACAATTTAATATTGTTGAATAATTATAATTGAAAGGCATTTAAGGATCTTCTTATATTAAGAAGATCCTTTTTTTAATCAATAAACTTATATTTTCATAAATTTGAGGCAAGGATTTTCTATTTTATTTTCAGTTTAAATAGTTAAAATTAGAATTTAAGATGTGAAAAAATGTATTTAATTTTTTCAAAAGTCTGTTTTGGTAGCCTTTTTTAATATAGTGAATGATAAAATTAGAGTAATCTAAATTAAAGTGAATAGAAAAGCACTGTTTAAGGTGGGGAAATGAATGAATATAAGAGAAGTTAATCTAGACGATACAGAACAATTTGTACAATTAATTAAAGAAGTCGAAAATCAGTCTGAATTTATGCTTTATGGTGCTGGCGAAAGAAACATTACAATTGAAGGACAACGAAAGCAGCTAGATTTGATAGTAAGATCATCTCATTCAACAATACTTGTTGCGGAGGAGACTTCTGGATATTTAGTCGGTTACTTGTTTGCGATTGGTAATAATGCAATAAGAAAAAAACATTCCGCTTATCTTGTAATTGGAATATTAAAAGAATACACAGGTAAAGGAATTGGTACAAAATTATTTCAAAGTTTAGAAGATTGGGTGGCTACTAATCATATACAAAGATTAGAGTTGACTGTTGTGACAGAAAATAAAGCAGGAATCGCTTTGTATAAAAAGATGGGGTTTGAGATTGACGGGACGAAAAGAAATTCAATAATAATCGATGGGAATAGCTTTGATGAATACCATATGGCTAAATTATTTATAGGCGAAAAAAATAAGGATGTTGATTTTTTATGGACAGATATGAAAAACTATTAAAAAAATGGGAGTATATCATTAATAAAATAGATTGTAACAATGGAGAAGTAGATCCTTTAATAAAAGGGGAAAAAGCAACTATTGAAGAAGTGAATCAAAAAGAAAGTGAATTAGGATATAAATTACCATCATCATATAAATCTATCGTTCTAAACTTCTCAAAGTCTCTCACTTTTTATTACTCATTTTCAGATGAAACACAAATCCCGAAAGAATTTTCCGAAATTTTTTCAGGAGAAATTAATTGGGATATTACTAGTCTACAGAACTTAGATAGTTTAGCAGATGAATTAGTTGAAGATGGTGAAGAGTATGGCAAGAATCTGAGAGGGAAACTTGAATTTTCACAGGCTGGAAATGGTGATATTTATGCCTTTGATATGCTATCTGAGGGTGAAGAGAAACCCGTTATTTATTGGGATCATGAAGAAGATACAGTTACATATATTGCTGATTCGTTTATTGATTATTTAGAAAAAATCTCTGAACTTAATTGTGTAGGTAGTGAAAAATGGCAAATAGAATACTTTTTAAATACTAGAGGTTTAGAAGTTTCGAGTTTGAAAGCACAAAGATGGAAGCAATGGTTTGATTCATTTTCTGAAACAACTCTAGATGATGTGAAAAATAGTATGGATAAGTTAATCGAATTTACAATTTATAGAAAAAAACTAGATTCTGTATCATTACAATCCCTTTTGAAATTTAATATAGGAGAGTTGTTTGATACATTACTTAAATATCTAAATAAATTTGAAGCACTTGAAGATAAAAAAATGATTTGTGTGATGATTGGTGAAGCTATTGGAACATATGCAATGAATTGGGTTGAAGATTTATGGGAACAGAATAATGAATCTCAATTAGATCCGGGATTGCGCTCTTATCTTAGTATAAAATGTCTTTCACCTAATAAAGGATTAATCCTAGTAACGGATTATTTGGAAAAGCAATCGCATGGAAAGATAAATGGGTATGAAGCTCTTGCTCATTTATCTTTAAACAATTCTCGTCAAGTGATCGATTGGATGGAACGATATGTAAGATTCCCTGTTACTAGTGGCTGGTGCCAACTATATATCGAATCAAATCCTTCATGGGAAGATATAAGTAGATGGTCAGAGTTAGAGGAAATGCATCAAGTCACTATAATCCATGTATTAGAAGACTTATTAAAGAAAAAAACGTGTGAGCCTGCTTTACAGATCGATTTCACTCTGCCTTCAAAAGAAGCGTTTGTGAACTTGTTAAATGAAATAAAAATAAAGCAAATCCTTAGAACGAGGACCCAAATACTAGATTCTTTAATTGAAAATATAGATCAATTTTACTCTATGTAATTGTGATTATTATAAAAGGGATGCTTTGGCACCCTTTTATAGTATTCTATTCGAGACATAAAAAAATAGAGGAATATCCATCCTCTATTAAATGATAATTCATAGTCCTCCAAGTGCTTTAATCGTGGCCGGACCAACAATTCCATCTACAGTTAAATGCCGGTCTTTTTGAAATTTGCGCACGGCTTGGTCTGTATTGTTACCAAAAATACCATCGATACCTTTTGTACTATAGCCCAGTGCAGTAAGCTTTTGTTGTAGTTTTTTAACTGTTGTACCTTTGGCACCCTTTTTTAAGATTGTGCCACTAGGAATTACAGCATTCGACCCACCGCTACTACTTGTTACCTTATATCCATTTGCTTTTGCTATAGAATCGAAGGAATTACTTGAAGATGTAATAACAACAGTTGTGCTCAATTTTACTCTAGAAAAAAGCCATTCTACTTCATTATCATACATTCTGACACAGCCGTGACTGACATATTTTCCAATCGAACTTGGATCATTATTACCATGAATAGCATAAGTTGTTCCCCACGTACCTCGTGTATTTAATCCAAGCCAACGATTACCAAGTGGATTTCGTGGATCTCCACCAGCAATATGACCTGTATAGTAGGGCCTATTTACAATCTTATTTACAATTTTAAACTTCCCTTCAGGTGTTAGGGATGGACTCCTACCAGTGGCCACCTTAAATACTTTGTAGAGTTTACCATTTTCATAGTAAGCAAGTTGATTTGATGATTTATTAATAATAATAAATTGACTTGTTGTTGCTGCCTGAGTAGGTTTAATACCAATACCAACAATCATAAGACAGGTTAAAATTAAAATGGTTATCCATTTTCTTATCAAAAGCTTCCCTCCCAAAAAATATAAATTCAAAATCTTAATCATTTAATCCTATGAGTAAAGAAGATGTCCAAGTTACATTTTTTTTAACTATTCAATGATTTCTTGAAAAAAATGACAATTGTAACGAGTCGGATATAGTTCTTTAGGTCTGTATAGCTAAAGAGGTATTATCAAGAATATTAAGATATAAAATTTAAGGGATATAACCAAAATAAGTGAAGTTGTGGAGAGAAAATGCTAAAATAAATATTAATTAATTAGATTATCTTAGAACTCCCCAAAAATTATTACCGGGACTTTTGTCATTATAAAATTAATAAAGGTGGAATTTTTCTCAATCAAATAATAGTTTTTTAGTGAAGAGATTAATTTTATTAATCTGAAGATAATTTAGAAACTAGCCATCAAAAGATTTTAGTAAAATAGTAGAATCTTAAAGTTCTTTCAAATGATATAAGGACTTAGCCTCTATATTTAAGATTAAAAGATAAATATAATAAATTTATAAGTATTTTGATAGGAGGAAACAGATTGTTTAAACGTATTTCTTTCTTTATTTTTGTTAATATTTTAGTGTTAATTACAATTACAACTATAACAACATTATTAGGTGTACCTCGCTATATTGGTGATTCGGGTTACTTGGCACTGCTTGCTTTTAGCGTAATTGCAGGATTTAGTGGTGCGATTATTTCATTATTATTCTCTCGTATAATGGCCAAATGGATTATGGGCGTAAAATTAATTGATGTTCGATCTCCACAAAATGAACGGTTAAATTTTGTAATTGAAGAAACATACCGTTTAGCAAAACTTGCTGGTTTAAAAAAGATGCCTCAAATCGGAGTTTATGATTCGGTTGAAGTAAATGCTTTTGCAACAGGACCTAGTAAAAGACGTTCTTTAGTTGCCGTTTCAAGTGGCATGATTAATTCAATGGATCGACCAGCAATTAGTGGTGTTCTAGCGCATGAAATTGCACATATAAAAAATGGCGATATGGTTACTACAACTTTATTACAAGGAATCATAAACACTTTTGTAATTTTCTTTTCTCGTTTAGTTGCAAAAATTGTTTCTAATTTTGTTAGAGAAGAGTTATCATATGTAGTCTATGTTCTTTGTTCGATCGTATTTGAAATCGTATTTAGTATTTTAAGTAGTCCAATTATTTTCTGGTATTCAAGAAAAAGGGAATTTAAAGCAGATCAGTATGCTGCAGAAATTGGTGGTAAAGACAACATGATTTATGCTTTAGAATCATTGAGAAGTAATATTCGATTAATAGATGATCGCCAAAAATCGATTGCCGCTTTTAAAATTAGTGGTAAAGAGAAATTTGCAAGATTATTCTCTACACATCCACCATTAGAAAAAAGAATCGAACGATTGAAATCATTATAAAAAAATGAGGGTGCCCTAAAATTATAACATTTTTAGGCATCCTCATTTTTTTATTTATTAGAAATAGTAATAGAAGAGTAACGCTGACTTATAGGGCAGATTTTTTATTTTTTTATACTGGATTCTCGTTTTTCAATTGATTAAGTCCATAACAAGAAGGATTTCATTTTATTTTAGGGAATATAGATACTTAAAAAGATGAGGTGCATTTAAATTTGGATAAAGAAAAAATTGAAAAATTTAAAATGGCGGGAATAATTTTAGGTACCTTTGTTATAACTCTTGGAATTATTATATCGATTGCGATCATTAATTTTAATCACGCTAAAGCACATCCCATCGTTGTCAAACTTCCTAAGTCAAAAAGTCAAATCAAATTAGTTGATTCAATTAAAGTAACATCAAAATTACAAACTTATGAATGTGAAGTTGTTGAACTTGCAAAAAAAGAAAATGATGAGCATTTTCAAATCGTTTGTGATTCTGGAAAATACGAATTTACTGAAAATCAAATATTCAATAAGAAACCACATAAGTCATTGGAAATCGGTGATCTAGTTTATTTAACTGTTTATGAAGACGGTAAGTTAAAGGTAAGTATTGATAGTAAGTAATGAGTTAAAAGAAAGAAAGCAATATTAAAGGAACTTCATCGTAGAAGTTCCTTTTCTAATGTACTTGATTTTTATAATGTTTCTCCGTTTGAAGCAATAACATCTTTATACCAGAAGAATGATTTTTTCTTAAGGCGTTCTAGTGTACCACTACCATCATCATGTTTATCGACATAAATAAAGCCATAGCGTTTTGAGAATTCTCCTGAAGATGCACTAACTAAATCAATACATCCCCAACTAGTATATCCCATTAATTCAACACCGTCTTCAATTGCTTCTCCCATTGCATTAATGTGTTCACGTAAATAATCAATTCGATAATCATCATTAATTGAACCATCTTCTTCAACTTTGTCGTAAGCACCTAAACCATTTTCTACAACAAATAATGGGACTTGGTAACGGTCATATAATTGATTTAAACTAATACGTAATCCTTCAGGATCGATTTCCCAGCCCCAGTCGCTTGCTTTTAGGAATGGGTTTTTAACGCCACCAATTAGATTTCCTTGCGAACTTTCTAAATCGGATTTTTCTTTTTTCTCAGTTCTAGACATATAATAACTGAATCCAATATAGTCTACAGTACCTTCTTTAATTAATTCTAAGTCACCATCTTGCATTTCAATTTTAATATTATGTTCTTTAAAGAAACGTTTAATAAATGCTGGATATTCCCCTCGAACTTGTACGTCTGCGCAGAAATAATTAAAGTATCGTTCCTCCTGTAGTGCATACATAATGTTTTTAGGATTTGAGTCAAATGAATAAACTGGAGCATATAAAATCATACATCCAATTTGTGCATCTGGGATGATGTTATGACAGGCTTTAACTGCAATACTACTTGCCACAAATTGATGATGGAATGCTTGGAAAGTTGGTTGATATTTATCTTCTTCATTTTTTATAGAAAAGCCAAGTCCCATAATTGGCATAATTAAGCCACTATTAATTTCATTAAAAGTCATCCAATATTTTACTTTGTTCTTATAACGATTAAAGATTGCATTGACATATCTTTCAAAGAAAGTAACTACTTCTCGATTTCTCCAGCCACCATATTGTTTTACAAGATTCACTGGCATTTCATAGTGTGAAATTGTAACCACAGGTTCGATGCCATATTTGTGTAATTCGTCGAAAACACGATCATAAAAGGCTAGACCTTCTTCATTTGCTTCCAGCTCATTTCCGTTTGGAAAAATTCTTGTCCATGCAATTGACATGCGGAAAACTTTAAAACCCATTTCCGCAAATAAAGCAATATCTTCCTTATAACGGTGATAGAAGTCAATACCTTCATGATTTGGATAGTTATATATTGAGCGATCAATCTCGAAATTAAAGCCAGGTGATTGTAAGATGTTCAGTCTTTCTTTTCCACCAGGAAGTACATCGGCAATATTTAGTCCTTTATTTCCTTCATAGAAGCCACCTTCCATTTGATTTGCAGCGGTTGCGCCACCCCATAAAAAATCTTCAGGAAATTTAAACTGTTTCATATTTTTTACCTCCTAATTTCTTTTTAAGTTTAAGTTAAAAGTGATTATATTCGAATAATAACGTTTACGAATACGTTAGTAAATAAGTGAACTGAAACTAGTCTCGATTAACTTAAGAAATAAATTGTTTCATAAATGTAACACTGTGTTTCTTGTTTATGTATGTTAAAATAGTAGAATAATTTAATTTTTAAATAAAAAATGATGCCACTTTTAAATATTATTTGCAAAATCTACTTAATTATAGAAGGAGTAATAGACAGTGTTTTCAAACGATCAAATAGCATCTTTTAATGAATTAGAATTATCTTTATATAATTATATTTCTCAAAACATGGAAAAAGTAGCATACATGAGGATACGTGAAATAGCAGATGAAACACATGTTTCAACTTCAACGATATTACGTTTTTGTAGGAAACTAAATTGCGACGGATTTTCTGAATTTAAAGTAAAGTTGAAAATGTATTTAGAGGAAGAAAAGAAAACTAGCGTTAAAAGTGCTCATCATACTTTAGTAGACTTTTTTGAAAGAACATTAAAAGGTGATTTAGAAGAAAAAATTAAAGAAGCAGCAATGCAAATTAACAAAGCCGAAACGGTCATTTTTATTGGAATCGGCAGTTCTGGTATATTAGCAGAATACGGATCAAGATATTTCTCAAGTTTAGGAAGATTTTCATTGTACATAAAGGACCCGCATTTTCCGATTCATTCGAAACTAAGAAATAATAGTGTAACAATTGCGTTATCAGTATCAGGAGAGAATAATTTCACTGTAAATCATTTAAATTTACTTAAGCAAGAAGGATGTAATATTATTAGCATTACAAATAATAAATTGTCTACTATTGCTAAAATGTCTGATCTAAATATTCCTTATTATGTGACAGAAGAGTATGTTGACACTACAAATATTACTACTCAAGTTCCAGTAGTTTATATTATAGAAGCGATTGCACGTGAAATTTATAAAATTAATCAATAGTTTAGTTTATTTTTAGTAAAAAAGTGCTGGAATAAAAATTTTAAAAGGCATTGAATTTTAAAATATCCGTATGAAGCTATAAGACTGAGAGGTTCGAAAAATAAACTTCATTTATAAATAATTTAATTTAAGCATGCAAAAGAAGGGGATGAGAGAACGTTCTCTTTTTTGTTTAAAAATGTTTTGAATAATTAACAGCATATTTATAGTCAAATGGAAAAAGCAAATTGAATCGTTAAAGGATAAATAGAAAGTTAATTATAAAGTTATCTTTCAAAAACGTTAGTAAAGATACTTAAAATTCTTTATTCTCTGTCTGAATATTATATTTGTGCATTAATTTTTTTGCTTGTTCAATACCACTTTCTGTTAAATAAACTGATTTTGCACGGTTGCTACCAAATATAAGATTATTATTCGATAATTTATCAAGAGTATCGAAAGGATATCCTTTCCAGCTCCTATGGTTAGTTTCACCTAATCCAGCATTTTCTTCAAATGAGGTTAAATATAACAACAATAATGTTAATTCATCAATCCGTTCTTGCACTCGATCAGTTCCTTTCTTTCACTTCTATTATTTTAATCATTTAATATAGTCATTCGATCTCGCTGACCACAATTAGGACAAGTAACAATGCGCTCATTTATTTTACCTGTTTTAAATGCTAATGCAAAATTTAATTTCGATAATTTAAAGCGATTACCGCAATAAGGGCAAATAAAATGAGTGGTTTTTGTTCGAAGTTCTGAAAATTTATAAACAAAAACAAATACCAAAATCAAAATGAGAATTGATTGGAAAAGACCAAAAAAATAATTTTGATTCATCCTAATCCCTCTTCCATTTCTATTGACATATCATATGCTTTAACCAAAATAAAGATCAAATCATTTGTTAATTATGAATCTATTATACAATTCATTTTTAGTGGCATTCAATTTTAGAGTTTTCAATGACAGATCTTTTTTATATTTTTAAATAAAAATGAACAGAATACCAAAAATTAGGAAATAATAAGTCGTAATTAAAAAATTGAATCTCATTTGAAAGGAAACTATTATGAATATAAAATTCTTGTTTATATTAAACGATCAGATTCCTACTGAACCAGCTTATGTTGCGAATACTGGAAGCTATATTGACGGTGCTTTAAATATATACTTGAACGATACTTTATATTTTCACGATCCAAATATAAATCTAACAGAGTTTGCCGGCCAACTTAATGAATGGGTTCAAAAGTTAGAAAATGGATTGCGGGAAAATATGAATTATGAATCGATTAATCGAAATGAAGATCTTATGAATTTTCTTTATAAGGGAAATGATAATTGGACTATTTACTCTGTATGGCAAATGTTTGAGCCGGTTGAATCCATTAATACAGAATCCCTAATTGAATCAGTTAATAAGTTTCTTACGGAGTTAAATGGTGGACTTATTGAATATAATTATGATTTTACGTTAGATAAATTTAAACGCAATGATTTTTAAAAAATGAAAAGCTTTAAGTAGTTTATGCAGTTGTTAAATTTAGTAAAAAATTAATTGAGTTAGAGGATTATTAATTTTCATAAAGAAATGATAATTTAATGAACTTTTACTATTAGTGGATTTATTTTCAAACATTGATGGTAAATATTTCAGGTGAAATTTATCTAAAGGAGAGGTTCAAATGATTAATACGCTTGGACAAGTAATGGTATACGTAAACAATCAGGAAGAGGCAATGAATTTTTGGACTGAAAAAGTAGGATTTAGTGTAATCTCTGACAATAACAATGGCCATGGAATGCGATGGATTGAAGTGTCTCCTTCAAAAAATGCTGAAACAAGTATAGTGCTACATAATAAGGAGTTAATTTCTAAAATGCAACCTTCTCTAAATCTTGGTACACCTTCTTTAATGTTCTTTACAAATAATTTTGATGAATTATATAGTAACTTAACAAATAAAAAAGTTACTGTTGGAGAAATTGTAGAAATGCCAACTGGTAGGGTATTTAATTTTGCCGATGATGAGCAAAATTACTTTGCAGTTATGGAAAAAAAGTAGGAATTTATACATATTAGATCCATTGCATTGGTTCAAAAAAATAAAAACACATGGAAAGAAATGAAGTGACCCCATAAA
>NZ_NUCO01000163.1:0-2389 GCF_002555445.1 Bacillus sp. AFS017336 | reverse complement strand
GATTGTAGATTGTCAACTAAAATTGACCCACCTTTTGCACTGAATTTTGACCCACCCTATACTTCTAATTTTTCTAATCTTTCTTTCATTCGATAACTATTTCCATTAATATTAAATATATGACAATGATGAGCTAAACGATCTAATATCGCGGATGAGATCACTTGGTCACCAAAAACTTGATCCCATTGATCGAACGGCATGTTTGTAGTAACGATTATTGATCCACTTTCATATCTGCGGCTGATAAACTGAAAGAATAAGTTTGCTTTTTCTTTGTCTATTGGCATATATCCAATCTCATCAATGACAATTAATTGTATTCTTGCTAGAGATTCTATCCGTTCTGTTAAGTTGTTTTCAATTAATGATGAGTAGAGTAGGTCCATTAACTCTTTCGCAGAATAAAATGCTACCCTATATTTTGCTATACACGCTTTTATTCCTAGGGCGATTGCCAAGTGTGTTTTCCCCACACCTGGCGGTCCCATAAATAATATATTTTCTTTTTTCTCTAGGAAGCCTAAGTTAGCTAGTTCCCTTATGTATGTATCATTGATAGATGGTTGGAAGGCGAAATCGAACTCTTCTATTGTTGATACTTTAGGGAACTTTGCTAATGAAATCTTACGATTTATTGATCGATCTGTTTTTGATAATATTTCTGCCTCAAATAATTTTGATAAATACCCTACATAACTTAGTTTTGTTTTCGCTGCTTGTTCTGCTTCTACTTCGTAGATTTCACTAATTTCTTTGAGATGTAATTCTTTTAGAATATTCGTCAAACGCTCATTCAGTTCACTTTTCATTCTTTTTCTCCCTCTAATGTAATAACCCACTATAATAGTCTAAGGATCTTGTTTTTGTTTGAACGTCTGGAATCCTTGATGCTTGAGGAACAATCGTTTTCTTTCTAGCTATATTTTTTAATAGATTAACTAAAAAATTGTACTCTGTACGCTTATATAAAATGGCTTGTTTCAATACTTCTTCAACTTGATACACTTCATAATGATTTAATAGTTCAAGAATATTCCGATATCTATGAGTGTGATTTGCTTTCACATCAGTTTTTAATAGATCCGTGTATTCTTTTCCAACGGAAAATGTATCAATAAACTTTTCTCGTACTTTTGGAAGACTTTTAGGTGTTGATCCTTTCACACCTTCATAATGTACTTCATTTATAACTGTTGCTCCTTTTTGGGTTGATAGAATATGTTCACAAACAATCATTCCTGATTCATTCAATATTTGTAAGAGATGACCTTGTTTTTCATTCAACCAAATACTCTTCCCGGCATATTGATTTGGAACACTATATTTCACTCCGCGATAGGATACCAAACAATCCCAACTAACTTTTCTAGTTTCTTTTAGGTGATGAGAATAACGACTAATTGGTAACTCCATTAGTACCGGCTGCTCTTCATTATATAGAATGGCAGGTGGGACCAAGGTTGTTTTGTTAGGTTCCAATTCCCATTCATGTATAAATTCCTCTGCACGATTCTGTAACTCTTCAAAACTATTAAACTCATTTCCCTTAATAAAATGTTGTTCAATGTAATAAAATGGTCGTTCTACTTTTCCTTTTGTCCTAGGCCAATACGTCTGGCAAGCATAAGGGCTGAACCGATAGGTTCCAGCTAATTCCAAAAATTTGGGATGATACACTGCTTGATCGTCACGTGGGTGGCTTAATACAAGTTGTTTTGCATTATCAATGACTACTTGCTTCGGCACACCATTAAACCCACGTATTCCACTTTCGAGAGCGTCTAATACTGCTTCAATTCTTTGTGTTTTACTAAATACTATCTGTTTTTTGCGACTATAGGATAGAATCGTTAGAAAACAATATACTTGTACAATTTCTCCTGCAATGACAACAGAATAAGGAGACCAATCAAACTGAGCTTGTTCACCTGGATTGGTTTCAAATCGAACCGTTGTTTTAAAAGCTTCTACGTTTTCCTTATGGGAGTTGATAAATCGATATAGTGTAGTAATCGAACCTGTATAACCTACTTTACAAATCTCTTTATAAATCCGAGTGCCAATCAACTTTTTAGACATCAGCTCTAAAACTAACTCTTCGTATTCTCTGATTAACTTATTTTCACAAGGAGTACGAGAGTACTTTGGTAAATTACTTTCCTTCAATGCTTTTCTTACAGTATTTCTAGATGCACCAACCATTCTTGCGATGGATCTGATCGAATGTCCTTCTGTCGATAAACTTCTAATTTTAGTCCAAGTATTAATCGTGATCATTCCCCCAATTACACCCCTCATTTTCTTTATGAGAAAAGTGTAACGATTATTTTATTGGTGGGTCAATTTTCGATGATAATAGTGGGTCAGTTTTCATTGTAAATCTACA